>JAEURE010000088.1 GCA_016789485.1 Anaerolineales bacterium
AAGCCGCCCATACTCGACTCGGAAAAATGTGAGTCTTGCCTTGCCTGCTTGCCAATTTGTCCCGTTGGCGCATTTCATGCAGATGACGAAGTAAAAGACCTTCTCACCTGCATCACGCACATCGAAGACCAGCCGGTTGAACTTCTCTGCGGGCTTCACTCCCACCCTGAAAACGGTGTGGATTCAGAAGCCATCGGGATTCAAATTCACGGATGCCTCGCAGGTTTGGGAACAGGCGCATTGCTCGCTCTCTCCGCTTTTGGATTGAAACGCCTCACCCTTCGCGCTGACAGTTGCTCTGACTGTAAGTGGCGTTCGCTTCACTCGGAGATTCACTTGCAAGCCGAACGAGCCGCGCGCTTTTTATCTTCGTGGAATGAAGACATCATCATCACCTGTGTGGACGAGATCGAAACGCCCATGGAACATCTGCTTTGGAGCGCAAAGAACCCGCCGCTCTCGCGACGTGACCTTTTCCGCATGATGGCAAAACAGGGACAAGTCGCCCTGGCGCGCGCCATGGAAAACGGCGTGACTGCATCCAAGCGCCAGCCAGGACGTGACAGGTTGCGATTGCTTTCTGCGGTATCCCATTTACCTGAGCCATCTTCAACTACCAGGTTGAATGAATTCGGATTTGCCACGCTCACTATTTCAGAATCCTGTACCGCCTGCAACGCATGTGGACGAGCCTGTCCCACCGAGGCGCTACACTTCGAGAAGAACGATGAATCGATGACCTACTCCCTCATCTTCTCGGCGCAAAATTGCATTGGTTGCAACCTGTGCGACCATGTTTGTCTACCAGACTCAATCACACTGAATCATGAGCCGTCTTTTGAACAAGTTTTTGGCGTGAATGAAGCTCAGGTCGTGGAATCAGGCTCACTGGTCCGATGCGAGCGCTGCAAGTCATTAATGGCGGCACGCGACGGTGTGAAGTTATGCCCTCTATGTGAATACCGCCGCGCTCATCCATTCGGCTCGATGATGCCGAAGAAAGTTTTACGAGAATCACACTTATGATCGCTGATGTAACAAAGTCCACTTTACCTGAGATCAAAAACCCTGCCCTGCGCGAGTATGCTAATAAGTACGTGCGGATCTATCAGGATTTCATGGAGCAGGTGAAGCGGATGGGGCTTGAAGTGGAAAGCGAAGACACTACTGCTTTGGTAAACGAAAAGGTCGAAGCACTGCGAAAAAAAGGGGCGGTCGTCCGCAACAACGACAAAAGCATTTATATCAATCAGATCTCACCTTCCTGCGTCGCTTGCCAGACGGGCACGAACAGCACAACGTTTTTCATTTCGTTGAAATGTCATCGCGATTGTTTTTATTGTTTCAACCCTAACCAGGAAAACTATGAATATTTCCGAACGCATACCCGTGACGTGGTAAAAGAGTTGGATGAAATCCGCACCTCCAAAGCCGCACTTGGTCACATCGCGTTGACAGGCGGTGAACCACTCCTTCATAAGGAAGAGACATATCGCTTCTTCGAACATGCAAAGGAGATTTATCCCAATTCGCACACACGACTCTACACCAGCGGCGATCATATTGACCGCGCCACGTTGGGAGAACTGCAAGAATCCGGCTTGAAGGAAATCCGTTTCAGTATCCGCATGCATGACCTTGCTAAAGGGCAGACCCACACCTATGACCGCATCGCTCTTGCCTGTGAGTACATTCCAAACGTGATGGTGGAAATGCCCGTTCTGCCAGACACATTGGAAGAAATGAAGGATGTCTTGCTGCGCCTTGAAGAATTAGGCATCTTCGGTATTAACCTGCTGGAGTTTTGCTTCCCATTGAACAACGTTGAGATTTATCGCGAGAAAGGACATAAAGTTAAGGCGCGCCCCTTCCGCGTGCTGTACGACTACTGGTATGCAGGCGGGCTTCCCATCGCAGGCAGTGAACTGATCTGTTTGGACCTGATCGATTTCGCACTCGAAAAAGGATTGAAACTCGGTGTGCATTATTGCTCGCTGGAAAATAAACACACGGGTCAACTTTATCAACAAAACAGCGGGCATCGCCTGCCCGCGCGCATCCATTTTTCGCAGCGGGATTATTTCCTCAAAACCGCCAAGGTCTTCGGCGAGGATATTCCCATCGTAAAGCAGACCTTCGAGAAAGCAGGCTATCACGAGTACATCCTCAGTGAAGAGCAAAGCAGCCTGGAATTCCACGTCAATAAAATCAGCAGCTTGAAAAAACTTAATGTGGACGTGGGCATTTCCAGCCATGTGATCGAGATACGCGAGAACGAGACCGTTCTACGCGAACTAAAAGTGGATGTCACCACTCCACAGACTTTTCGTCTATCAAAAGATATATAAGGAGAAATAACATGTTTCATCTTGGAACCCCCGAATTAATTATCCTGCTCGTCATTCTTGTGCTGTTATTTGGCGTGGGACGCATCAGCAAGATCGCCGCTGAATTAGGCAAGGGCGTGAACAACTTCCGCAACGGGCTAAAAGGCGACGAAGAACCCGTTGAAACCAACGAGAAAAAAGGTTAGGCGTTTTCCGTGAGCGTAGATGTGACTGCCGTGAAAAAGGGTAAACGCAATTGGAGCAATGTCTTTCGCGCATTTGGGCGCGCCCATAAGAAAGCCAGCGTCCAAATGGAAAGTTCCGCGCCGTTGCTCAGTCATCTCAATGAGCTGCGGATACGGGTCTTCAAAGCCTTTCTGGCGTTGATGATCGCCACCGGCGTCAGTTTCGCATTCTCCCAACAAGTCATCAGCTACCTTGCAATCCCCATCGGCGGGATGGCAAATCTTGTATCTATTGAGTTGACCGAAAATATCGCCATCTTCATGAAGGTTTCGCTGCTGGGCGGCTTTGTGCTTGCTATGCCAGTCATCGTTTATCAGATCATGGCATTCATCCTGCCGGGGTTGAAGCGCAATGAGCGCGGCTGGCTGCTCGTGATGGTGCCGTTTGCCACATTGCTATTTGCAGGCGGCGTGGCGTTCACCTGGTTCGTAATGCTGCCCACTGCCATCCCCTTCTTGACCGGCTTCATGGGCATCACCACCCAGGTACGTCCGGAAAATTATTTTGAATTTGTCACCAGCCTCATGTTCTGGATTGGTGTATGCTTCGAAATGCCGCTGGCAATCATGTTTCTTGCAAAGATGAAATTTGTCACCGCAAAACAACTCGCGAGTGGATGGCGCTACGCGACAGTGCTAATGGCGATCGTCGCCGCATCCATCACCCCGACGGTTGATCCTGTCAACATGGGCCTGGTCATGGCTCCATTGATGGGACTGTACGTCATCAGTATCATTTTGGCCGCAATCGTCGGCAGAGGTTGATATGGACATTTTCGGAATCGGTGGAAACGAGCTGATCGTGATCATTTTGCTCGCCGCCATTATCCTCGGGCCGGAACGGCTGGCTCGCTCGGCACGCGAGATCGGCAAGTTCGTCAAAAATGTGAAAGCCTATTTCACCTCCCTTTCCAGCGAGTTGAAAGCCGAACTTGATGTCCTTGACGAGATGGCAAAAGTCAAAAAGGATATTTTGAAATAAATCTCTCATCCAAATGGGTGAGATAGAAAATACCTCGGAATGATGATGTAGAAAAACCTATCTGCTATTATCATAAAAACAGACGGAATATCGTCTCATAAAAAACAACTCCGATCCCTTTTGCCTAAAACGGAAGTTACGGCAAAACAGACGGTCCCCGAAAGAGGACAAGGGTTTTTCCGGAAACGGAAAAGCCTCCCGACATCCCGCTCACAAACGGGGTGGAATTGAAAAGGAGCCATAGGCTGTGCAACTTTCTAAAAACTCGCCTGGCGCTCTGCTGGCGAGTTTGATTTCTCCGAACAAAAATAAACCCAGGCTGTTATTAGTCACAGGTCCACGAGGGTCAGGCAAGACTCTCTGGTGCATGGATTTGGCAGGGCGTGCTCATGCGCGCGGACTAAATTTATGCGGGCTGGTTTCCCCATCCATTTTTCTAAACGATAAAAAGATCGGCATTGGTCTCAAGGATTTGAAGACCGGTGAGCAGAATCGCCTTGCCTATCGTAAAGGCGACGAGGAAGGTGATATCCAAACGCAGGATTGGCAGATGGTGGCAGAGACAATGGAATGGGGAAATTCCGTCCTTGAACGCATCGACACATGCGACCTCTTCATCCTTGATGAGATCGGCCCCTTTGAACTGGAACATGGCATCGGTCTTGTGGCAGGACTCGACATCATCGACGCAGCAAAGGATTTTCCATGCGCAGTCGTCATCCGCCCATCGTTGATCAAAAAAGCACTCACCCGTTGGAGTTGGTCGGAAGTGATCGATCTCTCATCGGAGGTGTATTGATGATCAGCGTCCGCAATCTAACCGTCTCGTACGGAGCGAATTCAGTACTACAAAACATCTCCTTCGATGTGAACGTGGGGGAGTGTCTTGTCATCACCGGAAGCTCCGGTTGTGGAAAGTCCACGCTCGCGCACGTGCTCACGGGGCTCATCCCCCACTCGATCCCCGCTCAAGTCACAGGTTCTGTTCAGATCGCAGAGATGGATACGCTTGCTTCTTCTGTAGATACCATCTCTCAAAAGGTTGGCATCGTCTTTCAAAATCCGCGCACGCATCTTTTCCATTTGTGTGTTGAAGATGAAGTTGCCTTCGGTCCGCGCAACCTCGGCATGACCGAAGAGGAAGTGAATGCACGCGTCGATTGGGCGTTGAACGCTGTCGGGCTTGTGGATATGCGAGAACAAAAACCCGCCACCCTCTCCGGTGGACAGATCCAACGCCTCGCTATCGCCGCCGCGCTCGCAATGGATCCCAAAGTGCTGGTTCTTGATGAACCCACCGCCTCGCTGGATGTACCCGGCACGCATAACGTCATTAGCGCGCTTGCGACGTTGAAGAGACAGTATGGCTTGACCATCGTACTGATCGAACATCGTCTCGCCGAAGTGCGCAGGCTGGCAAATCATGTGCTCATTCTGGACGAAGGTCGCATCGCCGAGCAGGGATGTTTTGATGACGTGCTCCGAAATCACGCCACGCTCAAACAATATGGCTTGCGCCGTCCCACCGCCGAAACGCTCACCGATTGGTCTCGTCTGCTCGTCCCCAACGGACATCAGCCCGGAGATCAACGACCCTTGCTCGATCTGCATAATCTGACTGCCGGTTATGAAGGTCAGGCGATCATTCGCGATGTGGATCTGAAAATTTATGCAGGCGAATTCGTCGCACTGGTCGGTGATAACGGCACGGGTAAATCCACGCTGGCGTTGGCGGCGGCGGGTTTGCTAAAACCCATTCACGGTAGGGTTACGGTTAATGGCACAGCCCATCCGCGCCCCGGCTTGGATATCGCATTGCTTTTTCAAAACCCGGCTGATCAGCTCTTCACCGACTCGGTGGATGAAGAAGTCGCCTTCGGTCCGCGCAACTATCGCCGGTTCGATGCGGACATTCACGCAAACACGCTCGCCAGCGCTGACCTGCACCACTTGCGCGCGCGCCGTCCCTTCACCCTTTCCATCGGTCAGAAGCAACGCACTGCGCTCGCCGCGTGCATCGCGCTCCGCCCCGCGCTTGTCATCCTCGACGAGCCCACGCTCGGGCAGGATTGGCGTCACTTGCAGCAGTTAATGGATTGTCTTGAGTACCTTAACAAACAAGGGACTGCCATCCTGCTTATCACACATGATTACAAACTAGTTCATCATTATGCCAAACGAGTTATTTTAATGGAAAAGGGCCGCCTAATTCTCGACGGGAAGATTGCCCTTGCTTCGGGAAGCAGAATCCACGCTGAGGAATTTGCTCATGTCACATCCTGATGCCCTGATCTGGGATGACCGCTACTCGAACGATGTGAGATGGCAGAGCCGTCGACCGCCACGCAGCCTGCTAACCTCGTACCAGAATCTTCTACCGCACAGCGGTCTCGTACTTGACGCAGCCTGCGGCACAACACCGACCGGATTGCATCTCGCCCGTCAAGGATGGCAGGTCATCGCCCTAGATGTGTCAAATGCCGCTTTACGCATTGCCCAGTCCGAGGTCCAGAAAGAGGCGCTGCCTATTTCCTTCGCGCTGATGGACCTGACGAATCCGTGGCTGCCATCGAATCGATTCGACATCATCCTGAATTTTTATTACCTGTCGCGTCCACTTCTTTCCACATATCGCAAATCCATAAAGCGCGGCGGACTTCTGTTCTTTGAAACCTTCGTGCGCGATGAATTTATTCAAAACGAAGTGGACGGCAATCCGCACCACTATCTGGAACCGCATGAATTGAAAACTTCCTTCGCAGACTGGAACATCATTCACTATGAAGAAACCCAGCGCGCCTCGCGTTCAACGGAACGGCGTAACAGATCGCGGCGTATCGTGCGGCTGGTAGCTCGCAAACCTAAATAGAGGAAAAATGAAATTTACAACCCGTGAACTTGTGACAATGGCTGTCTTTGGTGCACTGTGGGGACTCGTGGAAATATCGCTCGGCTCGGTCTTTCACGCCGTCGACTTGCCGTTGAGCGGAATGGCTCTGGCAATCCTCGGTGCCATGGTTGCATGTATTGGGAGGTTGTTCGTACCCAAACGCGGCTCGACGATCTTCATCGGGATCATCGCGATGGTGCTGAAATTGTTCAGCATCGGCAGCGCAGTCATTGGACCGATGGTCGGCATTCTTGCCGAAGCCTTGATTGCCGAATTGATTTTGAGCACATTCGCAAAACCATCCATGCCCGCTTTTATTTTTGCCAGCGCAGGCGCCGCTCTATGGACGTTGATTCAGCCGTTCGTGACAGGTGTGCTTTTATTCGGGCGCAACCTGCTGGTCATTTGGCTTGATGTGCTGGACATGGGTACGCGGGTCTTTGGTATTCCCTACCAAGCCGCGTTGTGGATTGTGTTCGTTCTGGTCAGCGTACATATACTCTTTGGCGGCATCGGCGGCTGGCTGGCATGGAAATTAGGTCAGGTTTTGAAAACTCGATTGGGCGGGGAAGTCTCCCAACCCATCGGTTAATCCCAAAAAGGAAAATATAATGAAACGTTTTTTACTAATCACACTCGTACTATCACTGACGCTCATGGCTTGCGCTTCGCAGCCACAGGAATCTACCGGACCCGTATTGAAAGTTTCGGATGGCAATGTCGAAAAAAATTACACCGTCGATGCTCTCAAATCCCTCGGTGAATCACAGGCGGATTTCAAAGGTGTCACTTACGTTGGCGTGCAGTTGACCGTTTTACTCGCAGATGCGGGCATCGACCCAAGCACACTAACCGTTGTCAAAGCTGTGGCTTCAGATGGCTTCACCGCCAATTACGAATCCGCACTCTATAGTCGTGAAGATACATTGGTTGCCTACGCTACCCTGGATGGTCTGCTCGGCGAAGAGGACGGCAACTTCCGCATGGTCTTGCCTGATCAGGAAGGCAAACTAAATCCGCGCCAATTGGTTGAGATTATCGCAATCCCATAATCATAAGGTCGCCTCTTCAGCACTTTACACGAGGTTTTATGCTCAAACAAGCCCAACCCATTACCATATCACCAAGCGCACCCAAGTCACTCATTGGAAGCCTTGGGCATTTGAGTATCTTCCTTTGGGCGCTGGTCATGGTTCTGATCCCTTCGCTCACAAAAGGAATTATCCTGGCGCTCTTTGCATTGGGCGTCTTGATACTTATTTATCCCGCCGCTTTGAAACGACTGGCTCGTCCACGCTGGCTGGCGATCTTCGGAATTTTGTTTCTCGTCAATCTGTTCTTTGGCGTCTCGCATCAAGCGCCTGACTTGACCGTTCTCGGCCTATCTTTTTCTTCCATCAATATTCTCAGCAGCGTTCAAATGACTCTGCGCGCCGCGGTCATTCTCCTTGCAGCAGATGGGCTTTCGAGCTCAGTCAATATCATCGAAGTAGCGGGTTTGCTCGAACGCAGCGGCTTGCGCGGGCTTGGCTTTTCCATCGGGGTGGCAACCAACCTTCTGCCCGACCTGCGTCAATCTGGCATGAACGCTTGGCACAGTCTGCGCATGCGCGGCGGATTTCGCGCACAGTGGTGGCGTGGTGTGCAATTGCTGGTAATCACTGTATTTTCCAACGCGCTTCGTCACGCCGATCAAATCGTGCTCGCGGCAGAAGTGCGCGCATTTCGCCCCGAACTCAGCCGACATTCTCCGCTTCGCATTGGCGCATTGGATGTCTGGCTGACTGCGGGATTAACCATCCTTGGCATGGTTTTGATTCTTGGATAGGAGCATGAAATGGAAGACTTATCTGCATTATTGCAAAAATCGGCCCGTGACCATAGCCATCTGTGTCCGCGCCAAATTCTGGGAGTCCGCATCGGACTCAGGGGGATTCTGGCTCTACAACTCGAAACGAATTCAAGCTCGAAACGACTCCTTGTCATCACCGAAACCGACGGCTGTTTCGCAGACGGCCTCTCCGCCGCGACGAATTGCACCGTCGGTCATCGCACCCTGCGAGTGGAAGATTACGGAAAAACCGCCGCAACATTCGTGGATACGCAAACTGGCAGAGCTGTCCGCGTTGCGCCTGTGATCGATATTCGTGAGCAAGCCTTCGCCTTCATCCCAGATGAGCCGCGTCACTACTGCGCTCAGATGCAAGCCTACCAATCTATGCCCGACGAAGATATGCTAACCGTGCAAGAGATCCTCCTGACCACGCCCATTGAAGCAATCGTTTCGCATCCCGGAATGCGGGTCAATTGTGATATGTGTGGCGAAGAGATTATGAATGAAAGGGAAATCAGACACCAAGGGCTCATTCTTTGCCGTGCCTGTGTCTCACCTGCTTATTATCAACTTCCGATCTCTATCCCGATGTTCACATCATGAAGATATTTGATGTTCCATTAATATATGGAACATACAGGTATAAGTACCCCATACACAATCATCCTACAAAGGGTATCCCTTCCAATACACCGTTCCACCACCATCCAATTATTGAATTTTAGGAATTCAATTCGCC
>JAEURE010000089.1 GCA_016789485.1 Anaerolineales bacterium
TAGATGAAGGCGCATCCGTCCACTACGTGGAAGGTTGTACCGCTCCACAGTACACTACTAATTCTTTCCACAGCGGCGTGATCGAGATCATCGTCAAGAAGGGCGCACGCTCGCGTTATTCGACCATTCAAAACTGGTCAACCAATGTATTCAATCTCGTGACCCAGCGCGCTAAAGTATTTGCGAACGCCTCTCATGAATGGGTGGATGCCAACCTCGGCTCCAAACTCACTATGAAATACCCGTCCTGCTATTTAATGGAGCCTGGCGCGCATGGCGAAATGCTTTCCATGGCATTCGCAGGTCCCGGACAAACTCAAGATGCCGGTTCAAAGATGATGCATTTCGCACCCAACACCACCAGCAAGATCGTTTCCAAATCCATCAGCAAGGGTGGTGGTCGCGCTTCCTATCGCGGCATGGTGAAGGTCTATAAAGGCTCGAAGGGCGTCAAATCCAACGTGGTTTGCGACGCGCTTTTGCTCGACCCCAAATCCCGTTCTGACACCTATCCCACCATTGAAATTGACGAGGACGATGTGACCATTGGTCACGAGGCTTCCGTCAGCAAAGTGGGTGAGGAACAACTTTTCTATCTCATGTCCCGCGGTCTCAGCGAAGAAGAAGCCACTACCATGGTCGTTTCCGGCTTCATCGAGCCGCTCGTCAAGGAATTACCCATGGAATATGCAGTTGAAATGAACCGCTTGATCCAACTTCAAATGGAAGGATCGATTGGCTAACATGCAGGAGAAACCAAAAGTATCAGTAAGTAGAACTCGACGCGAATCAGCCGCAAAGGACTTTACCTTCACGCAGACAGATATCCCCGCATCGAGCAACGGACTCGCTTCTTTCCGCGCCTCAGCCTGGGACTCTTTCAAAAAGTTTTCCCTCCCCGTCACCACGGATGAAGCCTGGCGCCGCACGGATTTACGCTTATTGCCTGCTGATGATTTCAAACTCCCTAAAGCAGGAGCGTTTGAAGATCTGCCTGTTGTCCCTGAATATTTGCTCCAGTCATTGACTGGTGATCAGCACGGCGGACAAATCACATTACTGCCCGGCGGCTCCCAAATTCAATTGGATGATGAGCTTGCAAAGAAAGGCGTGGTCTTCACAGACTTCCGTACAGCTGAAAAGAATCATGCCGACCTGCTCGCGAAGTTGATCGGCCAGATCGTGAAGCCTGAAGATGGCAAGTTTGCTGCGCTGGCTTCAGCTCTGGCTCAAAACGGCGTGTTGCTTTACGTTCCCAAGAATGTGCAGGTGGAATATCCGCTTCACTCCGTGCTTTGGGGGCCCGGCACCGACCTTGCTCACTTCTCTCACTTGATCGTTTACGTGGAAGATGGAGCTTCTGTGACGTATGTTCACGAAGCAGCATCTCCTGATGAAACAGGTCATGCCATGCATGCCGGCGTGGTTGAAATTTATGTTGGCAAGGATGCCAACCTGCGTTTTGTCGAATTACAATCCTGGGGACGTCACGTGTGGAACTTCTCCCACGAGCGCGCTCGTGTCGAGCGTGGCGGTAACCTCGACTGGATTTTCGGTGCGGTCGGTTCACGCCTCACCAAGAATTTCTCAGACCTTGACCTGGCTGGTGAGGGGTCTGTGGGGCGTATGTCCGGTTTCTATTTTACAGATGGAACTCAGCATCTTGATCATGACACTCAGCAGAATCACCTTGCCCCGCACACCACCAGCGACTTGTTGTTCAAAGGCGCTTTGAAGGGCAAAAGTCGTTCTGTCTGGCAGGGCATGATCTATGTGGCGCCCGGCGCACAGAAGACGGATGGTTATCAGGCAAATCGCAACCTTGTCCTTGATGATCAAGCTCGCGCAGATTCGATCCCGGGCCTGGAAATTCTTGCAGACGATGTCCGCTGTACACATGGTGCAACGGTTGGTAAACTGGAAGCCGAGCCGCTCTTCTACTTAAAATCACGCGGTATCCCGCAGCGTGAAGCGGAGCAGTTGGTTGTTGAGGGTTTCTTCGACCCGATCATGCAGCGCATTCCGTTCGAAGGTGTGCGAGAAAGATTTCAGCAGGCGATTCAGGATAAGTTATCTGGTTAGATGTTTTGAACCTGACATGCAGGGAAACTGCATGTCAGGTTTTTCGGCGGTACAAATTTTCAGATTTAGGTCAGGCTATTTGGTGGGAGCAGCCAACAGTTAAGTTATGAGGCGGAGGGCGTCTCAATTTTCAAGACAGGATGTGTGTCATGGTAGTCAAGTCAAAAGCGAAACCCAAGCAAAAGTCCAAAACTAATGTAAAGGCAAAGGTAACACTTAAGTCCAAGGCGGCGGTAAAAGCAAAGTCTGCTGCGAAGACAACCTACAAGCCAAAAGTAAAGGCGAAAAAATTGAAAAAACAAGCTGTAAAGCCGGGCGTAAAAACCAGCCCTGTAAGTGAGCCGAAAGTAAAGCCGCAGGTAAATGTTGCCGCTGCCATGATGAATGCCGCGGCGAAAACGCATGTAGTTGCAAAGCCTGTACCTTCCATTGTGAAGCGGACGTTGATTCCTTTGGTGGATCGTCACAAGCCCATTAAGCGTTCCACACGTGTGAATCAATTTGCCTTCATGAAGGCCCCCGGGCTGGAACACGCCTTTGAAGTGGGTGATTCTGTGGAGGTGTTTTGCGACCATGAAAAAAGCCGCGAACGTATCCGCGGCTGGATCAAAGGTATTGTCGTTCAAGTGGATAATAAAATGGTGGCAGTACAATTCCGCTCGAATGTATATCTCACGGACGGCTGGATGGTGCCTGACCGCATCCTTTGGTATCCGCTGACTTCTGAGCATATCCGCCCTGTGGCTGGTAAGAAGCCCGCGATGAAAAAAGATTTTATTCCCGACTATTAGAAAGTGATTGACTGCGGGCAAATACGCGAATAAACCGTATCGGTTTGCCGTCAGTTGTATTTTCTCCATGACTCTCGATATAGAAAAAATCCGCAAAGACTTTCCGATCCTTGAGCGCGAAACGCGCCCCGGCGTGCGCGTGACCTATCTAGATTCCACGGCTACTTCGCAAAAGCCCGTGCAGGTCATTGAGGCGATGAACGATTATTATCGCCGTTCAAATGCGAACATCCATCGCGGCGTGCATACGCTTGCTGAAGAAGCCACTTCCATGTATGAAAGTGCGCGCGAAAAGATCGCGAAGTTCATCAATGCATCATCGTCGCGTGAAGTTATTTATACGCGGAATACGACTGAATCAATAAATCTCATTGCTTATTCCTGGGGGCGCGCAAACTTGAAAACGGGCGACCTTGTCATTTTGACGGAGATGGAACATCACAGCAATCTCGTTCCCTGGCATATGCTGCAAGCGGAACGGGGGATCGAGTTGGAATTCATCCCTGTGACGGAGGATGGCTTGCTTGATCTGGAAACGTATAAAACGCTTCTTGACCGCCGCCCGAAACTGGTCTCGTTTACACACATGTCCAACGTCCTCGGCACGATCAACCCCGCTGCTGAGATCATCCGCATGGGACACGAAGTTGGCGCAGTTGTCCTCGTGGATGGGGCGCAGTCCGTGCCGCATCTCAAGGTGGATATGCAAACTCTTGATGCGGATTTCTATGCCTTCTCTGCCCATAAAATGTGCGGACCAACCGGCATTGGCGCATTATATGGAAAGACTGTCTTGCTCGAATCCATGCCCCCGTTTTTAGGCGGTGGCGACATGATCAAGGAAGTAAAGCTGCGCTCTTTCCGTCCAAACACATTGCCGCATAAATTTGAAGCAGGGACTCCTGCCATTGCGGAAGCTGTCGGGTTTGGCGCCGCCGTAGATTACCTTTCAACCGTCGGCATGGAAAGAATCGCTGCGCACGAGCATGAAGTCACCGAGTACGCGTTGGATCGTTTGGAAGAAATCCCCGGCGTGAAATTGTTTGGTCCATCTGCTGATAAAAAAGGCGGAGTGGCCGCGTTCACGCTTGAAGGTGTGCATCCGCATGATGTGGCGCAAATTCTTGACCAGGATGGAATTGCTGTGCGAGCTGGCCATCACTGCGCGCAGCCTCTGCATGAAAAATTCGGCATCCCTGCCACGAGCCGCGCTTCCTTCTATTTGTATAATACAAAAGAAGAAGTTGATTTGCTGGTGAGCGGTATCTATAAAGTTAAAGAAATGTTTGGATAATTATGGACGATCTCTATCGCGAAGTTATCATTGAGCATTATAAAAACCCGTCTTATCGTGGAAAACTTGACCCGCACGATATTTCCTTTGCGGACAATAATCCACTGTGCGGCGACCACATCCAGATTGACCTGCGTGTAGACAGCGGCGGTATTGTGACCGAAGCTATGTTTGATGGTCACGGCTGCGCCATCTCTCAGGCTTCCGCAGATTTATTGATGGAATCCATCATTGGCAAGCCGCTCGAAGAAGTGAAGAAACTCAACAAGGACTCTGTCCTTGAATTGCTCGGAATCGACCTGGGTCCTGTGCGCTTGAAATGTGCTTTGCTTTCTTTGAAAGTTTTGAAGGCAGGTGTCTATGGGTTGGGAGAAGCCAGCGACTCGCTGGTGGAATAATACCTGGGTTGTGATCGTGGATGGGAATCCTTATGTTCAATTACACAAACTATGATGAATCCAAAGTTGAATTTGCAGAAATCGCTCCCGCATCAGAATTGCCGAGCGGGGAGCGTTTATTTGTTGACCTAGGCGATCAGCCGATTGTCATCTTCAATATCGCCGGACAACTCTTTGCAATTGGCGATGTTTGCACGCATGATGATGGTCCGCTGGGAGATGGGGTGATCGAAGGTTTCAATGTTGTCTGCCCTCGACACGGCGCGGAGTTTGACATCCGCACCGGGCAGGCGGTGCAAATGCCCGCGGTAGTGGATATCCCTGCCTATCCTGTGCAGGTGCGAGATGGAATTATTTTTGTGGGTGTGCCAAAATAAATAAAAAAACCGGAGACCGCGCGGTCTCCAGTTTTTTTATTTTGTTCTCAGCAGCTATGCGTTTTTCTCTTCAAGCTTGACCACTCCATCGTGATATGCCTGTGCAAATAAAGTGAAAAGGATGATTGTTAAGTATGCGGTAATAAAGGCAAAGAGAAAAGGTAGTATTACACATAAAATCATAGTCATGTAAATGACTTGAAAAGCAACCATAACCATCATGTATAGCCCGCCGCCAATGACAAGCGCCAGAAAGAATCCGCCCAGGTTAGCTCTGAAGATGGACCACCACGCGCGTAGTTGAAACCCTGCTGCGAATGTGTCCGTTGCTGCAACGTGCGAAAGAGCGGGAGGTAGCACGAGCCATAGTATCAGGCTAAAGAACATACCCAGACCGAATAGCGCCATTCCACCAAATGAGGTTAACATCATGATGCCTGTCAATTGATTGGCGGTTGCAGGATTATAGGGATCCCCGGAAAGCATGCCCAGGAATGCGGGCATCATCATTGCAAAATATCCAAGCAGCATGGGGAAGAATACTGGAATTGAATAGATGAAATTTACTCCAAATAATTTTCCGCCAAGCGGCAGGTAATCCTTCCAATCCTTCCAGTCAGGCATGGATGGTGCTTGCTTCTCCACAATGATTTGCCTCATGATGGCCCCTGCGTAGCCCAGGATGAACAGCCAGGGGATGATCGGAACGATGAAACTGGCAAGTCCCAATGCCGATGCGATCAATAGCCTGTTGCGGCTCTCGGAGTCTTTAAGTGGAAAATATAAAAGTGTTTGTAGGTCAGTCATTGAGCGATTTTGTTGCATGAATTACCCTCCACAGGAATTTTTTACCTATTTTATCACCACTCACCTGCGTAACGGATTTTAAATGGCTTGCTGTTCTGTTCAATCTGCCACCTTTGTAATTCCACCAATTGGCGGATATGCAAATTGTCATGTGCCGCCCACGAGGCGAACATATCACCAGCACGCATTGAGCCAAACTTTGACTTATAGATAATATTCCAATCCACGTTTTTTAATTTTCTCAGCCACGCCAGTGATTTTGTCCGCTCGCGAAAGAACTTCGTTTTCATTTTCCCAAAATCCTGTTCGTTGTATTTCCGCAACTTCACCCATGCCTGTGGAGCGATGGGATGCCATTCTTCGTTTTGGCGATGTAAGATGAAATCCAAATGCTCGCGAAAATCTTCGCGCTCTTCATCGTACAGGTGACAAGTCACTTCGAGAATGGACCACGTCCCTTTGGACGGCTTAATCTTCGCCTCTTCCGCGCTGACGCCTGTCAGCAAAGCCCGAATTATTTCCGTGCTTTGAGTGAGTTCCTTGTACAGAATCTTGAATTCCATGATTGGATCTTTCTGCTTATGCGTTGAATGTCCCTACGATCCTCAAAATATCAAACCCCTCCGCAAAAGGACGTTCCGCAAGCGCTCCATGGCGCACCATGATGGAGCGGGTCAGTTCGCTGTTGAAATAATAGCGATCCTGATAGGTTTTGTATTGTGCCAATGCCTCGATCTTCTTGTTCACATCTTCTTCTGTGACTTCCACAAGAAAGTGAGGAAAGAAACCGTAGGATGAACGCACAACATCAAAGCCCAATACAGTGATGCCGCGAAAGGCGCGTAGGGCTTCATCGGTCATTGTATTGTGGTCCTGGTGGACGTCTTGTTTGGAATGAGTGAAGATCAGATCAGGGTTGAAGTCTTTGCGTAGTTTGAGGAAATATTCGAGAATATCCTGCCGCGAGTCGGGGAACACGCGTGTGCTGAAAGGCCCGAACATGACCTTTTCTTCGGGCACTCCCAGCACCTTCATGGATTTGAGATGCTCGCCTTTGACATGCAGCAAGTCTGGGTTTTTCTGGTTATCAGAAAGCGTGACGCACAGAACGTCTGTTTTTTTGACGATATGATGCAGGAATGCTCCACAGCCGATTTCAATATCGTCCGGATGTGCACCGAGGAAAAGGACTTTTTTGCCGAAGAAGTTCATAATATGATGATGTCATCGCGAGGGCGGATTTCACCCTCGCGATGACAAAACCTCTTTATTTCGTTGCCAAAATTCCACCAACGACTTTGGTCATGACCAATTTTCCGTCGCGGTCAAACCATTTCTTTGCCACAGCTTCGATCTTGCCGATCAAGGCTTCGTATTCGTCCTTGCCATTGAACATGGATGTCCAAAGTCTGCGGTCTTCGCCAAGCGAGGCACGGACGTAGTCAATGAACGGCGAAACCTCGGGGAAGGTCAGGTGATTTTCAAATTTGTGCAATTCGGTCTTGGCGAAGATTTTATCAATGGTGTTGAAGATGTCTCCTTTGAAGCGTGAGGAACCGGGCATGGGCGGGATGGGCGCGCCGGTCGCTTCCTTGATGATTTCGTAGAACATCTGCTTGTTTTCAGGCAATGGGCCTGAGACGAAGAGCCGTCCGCCAGGCTTAAGCACACGGTGAGCTTCACCAAATGTAAAGTCCAGATCGGAAGCGTAGTAGATGGCGAATGCGCTTGTACAAAGATCAAAGGTGTTGTCAGCGAATTTGAAAGGCTGATTGAAGTCCAAAAATTGGAAATCAATGTTTGCCCCAACTTCCTTATTCTTTGCACGAGCCTTGTCGAGCAATTCCTCAGAGAAATCGCCGCCAGTGATCTGTGCGCTGCCTTTGGTGTATTCGTTAAAAAGGAAGCTTAGCTTGCCCGCGCCACAGCCTACGTCTAAAATTTTCATGCCCGCCTGGGGTTTAAGCAGGTCATTTGTCCAAACATCGATATTGGCAGAGCCGTATTTCTCGTGAATGTCGATTCGCATCAACAAATCTTTGCTGGGTTCCTGGTAATCAATTTTCATATCTCTCTCCTTGAAAAGTAATAGCGTGATTATACCAAAATCAAATCAAAATTCACTGACTGAATTTTGAAGGCCTTCTCTAAAGCCGTGATAAAATTCGCGCACGGAGTCACAATGGCGAGCAAAATACAATCTGTAAAAGGCACGAGAGAATTTTATCCTGAGCAAATGTTCCTGCGCAATTTCATTTATGAAAAAGTGCGCGCGGCGTCTCAGGCGTTTGGGTATCAGGAGTGGGATGCTCCTTTCATCGAGACTATTGATTTGTATGCGGCAAAATCTGGCGAGGAATTGGTCAAGAAGCAGTCGTTCACATTTCAAGATCGCGGGGGAGATTTTGTTACCCTTCGCCCCGAGCTTACCCCAAGCCTTGCTCGCATGATTGCGGCAAAACAAGGCGAGTTAAATTTTCCCGTCCGTTGGTGGTCGTTTGGACCCTTCTGGAGATACGAGCAGCCGCAAAAGGGACGTTCGCGGGAATTCTTTCAATGGAATATTGACATGCTTGGGGTCAATTCGCCAGAGGCGGATGCGGAATTAATCGCTATCGCTGCAACATTCCTGCGCTCGGTCGGACTTAACCCGGAGCGGGCAGCCATCTATGTAAACAATCGCCGCTTGATGGATTCTGAATTCGATGCGCTAGGTATTGTTCCAGAAAAGCGGCTGGATGTTTCTAATCTCGTAGACCGCCGTTCCAAGATGGAGCCTTCCAAATGGGAATCTTATGCGCTTGAGTTGGGATTGACCCAAATGCAAGTTGACGGCTTAAAAGAAATTCTCGGCAACTTTGACTTATGGAAGAAAAGCGATGAATTGACTCGTCTCTTTGCAGCGCTGGAAGCCCTGGGCGTAAACGATTATGTAAAATTCGATCCGAACATCATGCGCGGGCTTTTGTATTACACAGGTACAGTGTTTGAAGCATTTGAGACAAGCGGCTCTTTGAAGCGTGCCATCCTCGGCGGTGGACGCTACGACAACCTGCTTGCGGATGTGGGTGGGCAGCCTCTCTCAGGCGTTGGCTTTGCAATGGGGGATGTGGTCGCTGGCATCATTTTGCAGGAGAACGGCCTTGTGCCTGAATTCGTCCCGACGCCCGCCTCTGTGTTGGTGACCGTGTTCGATGAATCCATGTGGAT
>JAEURE010000008.1 GCA_016789485.1 Anaerolineales bacterium
GGCGGCGTCAATCCAGGCTTGCGGGCTGAGTCCGCTCAATTCATTGCGTCCCTTGATACGCCCGGCATTGCCATTGGCGGTCTCTCAGTAGGCGAGACCAAACAGGAAATGCACGATACGCTGGATGTGGTCACGCCCCTGTTGCCTGAAAACAAACCGCGCTATCTCATGGGAGTCGGCACACCAGAAGACCTTATCAACGGTGTGCTGCGTGGCGTAGATATTTTTGACTGTGTTTTACCAACTCGTCTGGCTCGTCATCATTCCGCCTTCGCTCCTGAAGGCCGCCTGAACATGATGAATGCGGCTTTTGCCCGAGATGAACGTCCCATTGATGAAACCTGCGATTGCTATGCCTGCAAGACCTTTACGCGTGCATATATCCGCCATTTGATCATCGCGAAGGAATTTCTGGCTGGTACTCTTTTGTCCATTCACAATTTGAGGGCATTGATCCGTTTGATGGAGAAGATCAGAATTTATATTGCGGATGGGTCATTTGAGTCTCGCGCGCCTGAGTTGTTGAGTCAATGGGCGAATAATGCCAAACGTGCGGTTGATGAGGCATCGAGATGACCATCCTTCACGCTTTTCTCCTCGGCATCGTTCAAGGATTGACCGAGTTTATTCCCGTTTCTTCGACGGCACATTTGCTTGTAGCTGAAAAACTGCTGGGTCTTTCGCCAAGCGATCAATTGTTTTCGTTTTCCGTTATTATCCAGCTTGGGACTGTCCTTGCCATGCTCGCATTTTTTTGGAAGGATATCTGGCATATTGCGACGGCATTTTTTCTTGGAATTAAATATAAAAAGCCTTTTGAGGATTTGCACGCTCGTCTGGGCTGGCTAGTTATCGTTGCCACCCTACCGGCATTGACCGTTGGATTTTTTTTGAAAACCGCCGTTCAATCAAGTTTTGAACAGCCTTTTTTACAGGCCGGCGGCCGCCTGTTATTAACCGCAGTATTGTTAACTGCTGTGGAGTATCTCGATAAACGCACGCGCGGGCTTGAATCCGCAACCTGGCAGGATGCTCTTACAGTGGGTTT
Source organism: Anaerolineales bacterium (assembly GCA_016789485.1). Taxonomy (GTDB): domain Bacteria; phylum Chloroflexota; class Anaerolineae; order Anaerolineales; family Villigracilaceae; genus Villigracilis. Next base: position 1,049 of record JAEURE010000008.1, read on the forward strand.
CTTTCAGGTGCTGGCGATCTTTCCCGGTGCATCACGTTCAGGCTCGACAATTGCAGGTGGTATGGTTCGTGGATTTGACCGCCCCTCGGCGGCACGCTTCGCTTTTCTAATGTCCGCCCCCATTTTATTGGCGGCTGGTCTGTACGAATCCATCAACGTTGTTCTCCTGCCCGGTACAACTGAATTTTTGCCGATCCTGCTGGTTGGTTTTTTAACCTCGGCAGTCGTCGGCTGGATTGCAGTTCGATGGTTGATAAATTATCTGAGCAGGCACTCCATGTATGTCTTTGCCGTCTATTGCACGGTGATTGGATGCCTGCTCCTAATTCTTGAGTGGATTGGATAAAACATCATGGACATGAAGCCACTGCTGAAAAAATTCGTCGAAACCGAATCCCCTTCACATGACCGCGAAGCGGTCAACCGTGTTGGTGCGCTCGTTGCGGAAGAAGCCCGCAGGCTCGGCGCTCACGTGGAACTCATCCCCAATAAAGAAACAGGTGATCACGTTGTAGCTCGTTTTGCATCTGCTGCTTCATCCGGTCCCATCCTTCTTCTCTGTCACATGGATACTGTTTTCCCGCTCGGAACGTTGGCGAAAATGCCCTTTCGTGAAGCAGATGGAAAATTATTCGGTCCGGGCATATTGGATATGAAAGCTGGTATTGTCATCTGCCTTGCTGCCATTGAAGAGTTACAAAATGCGGGCGGGCTCAAATTCCCGGTCACCCTGCTTTGCACTTCGGATGAAGAGATCGGCAGTCACAGTTCGCGCGCATTGATCGAAAAGCTGGCGCAGGAATCTTCCGCGGTGTTTGTCTTTGAGCCTGCCCTTGTAGATGGTTCGCTAAAAACATGGCGCAAAGGCGGCGGCGGATTTTTTGTCACAGCCAGGGGACGCGCTGCCCATGCAGGCGGCGACCATGAAAAGGGACGCAATGCCATCGAAGAAATGGCGCATCAAATTCTCGCCATTCAAAAACTCACTGACTATTCCAGGCAGACTACACTTAATGTCGGTGTGATTCGCGGCGGTACGGTTTCGAATGTCGTTCCTGATGAAGCCTCCATCGAAGTGGATGTGCGCATCATGCAGCCCGGCGAATGGGAACGCATCGAAATCGAGATGAATAAACTCAAGCCAATTCTGGATGGAACTTCGCTTCACATTTCGGGAGGGTTGAATCGCCCGCCCATGCCATTTGACAACACGATGAGCGCGACCTTCGAAAAAGCCAAAGCCATCGCTGCCTCCATCGGCATGGAATTGAAAGCAGGCGGCACGGGCGGCGCATCGGACGGGAATTTCGTTGCGCCCTTCGGGATCCCCGTGCTGGACGGTATGGGCGCCGTTGGTGAAGGATATCATTCTGAACGCGAATTCATCTTTGCCGACAGCCTCGAACAGAAAAAGAATCTTCTTGTGGCATTGTTGAAGAATTGGTAGAAATGAAAGTAAACTACGTCTTTGTGAGGGCGTTCTTCCTCGAAGCAATCCCTGTAATGATAGAGAGATTGTGTCGCCGCCGAAAAGAAAGAGCAGCGGCTCGCAACGACATAATCTTCTTTTTTCTTTTCTCTTTCCTCCTTTTTTCCTGCACTCCTGCTGCGCAGCCGCTTGCTCAAACGGAAATTATTCCCGTTTATTCCACATCTGCTGCCCAGCCGTGGATGAGCGAACTCTTTGCCTGTGCAAATGATCTGTCCGTAACTTTGAAAGTGACTCCGGACTCTCCTGAAATCTATCTGCGCCTCGGCGAGCCAGAGACTCTGCTTTCCCCAGCCTATCAAATTGATGAAGAGGAAATTCTCATCGTTACAAATCGTGAAAGCCCAGTAAAAAACCTGTCTCTCGAAGAGACACAGGTTCTGTTTGCAGGGCAGGGAGATACATCCGTGCAAGTATGGGGATATGCGTCAGATGCGGATGTGCAAATTGCCTTTGACCAGTTCGTGATGAAGGGAAGAAGCGTCACTTCTTTTGCAAGGATGGCTGCGAATCCGCAGGAAATGTCCGACATGCTGAATTCCGAATCCAATTCGGTTGGGATCCTCCCAAAGCATTGGGTGGCGGGAAGTGTTCGCGAGGTGTATTCGGCAGGGATTGTGCCAGTGCTGGCGATCACGAAGCAAGAGCCGCAGGGGCTAGTGAGCCTATTGATTTCCTGCTTGCAAAAATAAACAGCCTTGACGGGAGCAGGGGATGGGAGTATTATGCTTCTAAACTGGTTTGTAATACAAACTAGTTTGCAAAAGGAGTATAAAATGAAAAATGAATCTACTCAAGTTCAACAGCGTGTGATGCGCTACTGGTATATTGACGGGCTGGGCGAGTTAGTGGGCGGCGGGGGTGTGTTCTTTGTTCTTGCCCTTTATTTCTCAGCCCAGCAATATTTTGGCGAGGATTCGCTGGTTGGCGGATTGCTGCAGGCAGGCTTATTTTTGATTCTAGTCGGCAGCTTTGTTTTTGTGCGCAGGTTGATCGCTTCTTTGAAGATGCGGGTGACATATCCGCGCACAGGGTATGTGGAATATCGAGCCAGCAGGCAAAACAGAATTCTCATGGGGGCGCTTGCCGCACTCTCTGCTGCTGCAATGTCTGGGGTTATTGTTTTGATCGTGCGCAGTTTCGATGCTATTGATACCATGGTCGCAATGACGGGCATACTGGTAGCGGTTATCCTGCTTGTGAAACAGGTTTGGTCTACCAGAATGCCCCGGTTTTACTTCCTTGGCGCGATCTCATTGATACTGGGTGGAATATTATCGGTGAGTGGTTTTGCCCGTGGATACAACCTTGGCTTGTTCTATGGCTTCATGAGTATTGCCTTTGCAGTTTCAGGCGGTATTACTTTGAAGAATTATCTGCGTGAAAATCCGCTGCCCGCGGAGGTGGAGAATGACTAAAGACTTGCGCGGTTTGGCTGACCTGGATCGAGCAATCCACGAACCTGCGCGGTTGTTGATCGTAACCATTCTTTCCACAGTGGAAAGCGCCGACTTTCTTTTCCTCCAGCGCGAAGCGGGCTTAACCAAAGGGAATCTTTCTGCTCATCTCACTAAATTGGAGGAAGCAGGTTATGTTGAGATCAAAAAAACATTCAAAGGAAAACTTCCGCTCACAGTCTGTAAATTGACCAAATCTGGCAGCAAGGCATTCGCCCAATATCGCCAGCAGATGGTGAAATTTATGAGTACAACGGGATAGTTGAAATTTACTTAATTAAAAAGGAGAAAAGATGAAATCAAAACATACATTGATCGTAATGGCGCTTGTATTTTTAGTGATGGCAGTTTCCACATCCGTTGGGATATGGGCAGACGTTTCCACCCCTGTCAAACTTGGCATGTTTGTCTACGGCTTTGGCAGCGGAGTTGCTGTGGGCGGCTGGTTCGCCGCAGTCAGCAGGAAGTCTGATTGAAAATAGAACAGCCCAAAAAGAGGATGGCGGTCAGGTTGCTATCCTCTTTTTGTTACTTGGGGCAAGCCAATTGGATTTGAAATCTGTTTGCAAACCCGCCTTTTGCAACGAATTGCACAATAGCGGTAAAATCAAGTTGAATTATGGAAACCTCATTAATTGAACTAAGGAACGTATCAAAAACCTACTCTACTGCGGCGGGGGATTTCGTCGCGTTAAAGAATGTTGACCTTAAGATCAACGCAGGCGAATTCGTTGGCATTGTCGGTAAATCGGGGGCGGGAAAATCCACTTTGTTGAACATGATCAATGGCGTGGATGATCTCTCCGACGGTGAAGTCATTGTCACCAGCGGCGGAAAATCCATTTCCATCCATGCAATGAGCGAGGATCAGCGCGCGCTTTGGCGTGGCCAGAATATGGGCGTTGTCTACCAGTCCTTTCAACTTTTGCCCATGCTCACGCTCGTCGAGAACATCACCCTCCCCATGGATCTTTCCGACAACTACAGGCCGCGCGAATCAAAGGAACGCGCCATGCAATTGCTTCAACTTGTCGAGTTGGAGGAGCACGCTTATAAACTGCCCTCCTTAATCTCCGGCGGGCAGCAGCAGCGTGTTGCCATCGCGCGTGCGCTTGCCAATGATCCTTCCATTCTCGTTGCGGATGAACCTACCGGCAGCCTTGACTCGATCACTGCCGACCATATCTTTGAAGTCTTTGAACATCTCGTTACCGATCAAGGTAAGACCATTGTCATGGTTACACACGATCTGGGTTTATCAAGCCGCTTTTCACGCAGCTTAAGAATTACGGATGGGGAATTGGAAAATGAAATTGATTTGGCTGAACCAAAATTCGACAAAACCCTGCGGAGGCGCAGAAAATGAAAACGCCTCGTTCACCGCGGGCAGTTGATTCTGTCCGAGAAGCCTCCTCCTCTGCGGATGCCATCATCCAACTGCATGGCGTCGCCAAACGTTTTGCCAACGCGGCAGGTGAATTCACCGTCCTCAAAGGCGTGGATTTAACCATCAAACGCGGCGAGTTCGTTTCTATTGTCGGTAAATCTGGCAGCGGAAAATCCACTTTGCTGAACATGGTCACAGGCATTGACCATCCCAGCGAAGGGCAGGTCATCGTCAACGGCAAGGATATTTACACAGGTGTCACCGAAAGCCAGCGGTCCAACTGGCGCGGCAAGAATCTGGGCATCGTTTTCCAGTTTTTCCAGCTGCTGCCCATGCTTACGCTTTTGGAAAACGTCATGCTCCCCATGGATTATGTGGATATGTACAGCTTTGACGAGCGTCCCGAACGCGCCATGGAATTATTGAAACTGGTGGGCTTGGAAAAATTTGCAAATAAACTGCCCATTCTTGTTTCCACAGGTCAACAGCAATTGGCGGCGATTGCCCGCGCCATGGCTTGTGACCCGCCTCTTCTGATCGCCGATGAGCCGACAGGCAACCTCGATACCAAATCCGCAGATACGATCATCGGGCTGTTTGAACATTTTGTTTCACAAGGAAAGACGATCGTCATGGTCACGCATGACCCGTCGCTCACATCGCGCACCCATCGCAACATCATCATCTCCGATGGCGAATTGATCGACGAGACGATTGCAAGGTCCTTGCCGCAATTGAGACATCGCCACATGTTGGAGTTCACGAAACTGGTGGAAGAGCGGGTATACCAGCCGCGTGAGACTATTATCTCCCGCAATGAGCCCGTGGATTATTTCTTTATGATCCGCAGCGGTGAAGTGGAAGTGATTTTGCAGAGCAGGAAGAAAAATGAAAACATCGTTTCCCGTTTGGGCGACGGCGAATTCTTTGGCGAGATGGAGCTGCTCAAAGGCGGAAAATCCATTGCCAATGTGCGTGCAGGGAACAAGCCTGTGGAGGTGTTGGTTCTGCCGCGCGCAGATTTTGTGCGCGTGATGAACGAATCCCCGATCACAGCCGAGGCGGTGGCAAAAATCGTTCAAAAACGGTTGGAAGCGCATCGAATTTCCGATTACAGAAGCAGATAATCATGCCCTCGTCTGACCCGCGTTCACTCCCGCAGATACTCTACATCGAAGACAGCGATGAATCCCGCGCGCTTGTGCGGCGTCTGCTCTCGGATAGATATGTAGTGCTCGAAGCCGCTGATCCGCTTGATGGCTTGCAGCTTGCTGAGGAAACAAATCCCAGCCTGATTTTGCTTGATCACAATTTGCCGCATATGACAGGCAGTGAAGCCGCAACCCGCTTGAAGAAAATGCTGCCGGATACACCCATCGTCATTGTTTCTGCGGATACATCACCCGGCGCGCGGGAACGCGCGCTTGCGGCAGGGGCGGTTGGCTTTATCTCCAAACCGATAGAAGATGACTTTGAAGAATTAGTCTACGAATATTTAAATGGCAGGGTTGAGAAGCTTGAACATGCCGAGAAGCATTTGCAGGCTTATCAACAGGAGTTGGTGGAACGTCTTGAAGGTAACATCCGTCAATTGAGCAGCGCACTGGAAAAGAACAAACACCTGCTTCAGCAGAACGAGCGTATGTTTTCCATGCTCGAACGAAGACATCGCCTGCTTGAAACTGCGGCGCGTGTTGGGCAAATGGTAACTTCGATTTTGGATATGGATGAGCTGCTCAAGCATACCGTCAATATCATTTGTAGCGAGTTTAATTTTTATTATTCAGGTATCTTCCTCGTTTCAGAAGATCGTCAACGAGCGGTGCTGCGTGCTGGATATGCCGCCGCAGGACGCAAAATGATGGAGCAAAATTATCACCTGCCCGTGGATGATAAGTCCATGATCGGAACCGCCATCTTGAGCCAGGAGGCGAAACTTGCTTTGGATGTGGATGGGGAGGAGTCGCGCTTCAAGAATCCGTTTTTGCCTGATACTCGTTCCGAGATGGCTCTGCCGCTGGTAGTTGATTCGGTCACCCTGGGAGCATTGACCGTGCAAAGCAACCAGTTGAATGCATTTTCCGAGGACGATATTACTTCGCTGCAAGCCATGGCTGAACAGGTTGCAATTGCCATCAACAATGCCCAGTTGATGAATAAGCTGGAAAGTGCGAACGCTGAAATTTTACGCACGAAAACATTTGAAGCGATTGCCACCGCGACAGGCGAAGCCATCCATTGGGTGGGGAACAAGGCTGCGCCGATTCCCGGCAGTGTCAAGCGTGTGCGCGAAGATTTGGGATATCTGCTGGCGTTGGTTGGGCAGATCGATGAATCAGCGTTGGATAATGAATCGTTACGAGTGGCAGTTCAAACGGTCAAGGAAGAGGCGGATACGCTGGGTATTGACCTGAAACAAATTCTGACTGAAATGTCCGCCATGAAGCCAAATCGATTGCAAGCATTGGTCAGCGTCGAATCTTTGATGGAAGATCTGGATATTGCCGAAAAGAGTGCGGCGACGATTTTGGATATCAAGGAAGGTTTGATTGGTCCTGCGCGTCAACGTAACGATGCGGTTGTTTCTTTGCGAGAAATGATCACTGCCACTGTGGAGGGCATGGGGCTGCCCGACGGCGTGGTGGAGATGAGTTGGGCGGATGATATGCCCGCCGCACATGTGGATGTAAGACAGGTGGAGCAGGTTTTCAATAATTTGATCAAGAACGCGTGGGAGGCAATGGGGACGACTTCCGCGCCGAAGATTTTTGTGAATGGACGCCGTGACGATGATCCGAATTTTGTTTTGGTGACCATAAAGGATAACGGCCCTGGAATTCCAAAAGAGATTCAAGATAAGATCTGGGTTTCGTTTTTCACCACCAAAGGGACCAGCGGCGGGACGGGGCTTGGCCTTTCCTCGGTGATGCAGATCGTGAATCAGCACGGCGGAAAGATTACCTTGGAAAGCGATGCGGGAAAAGGTGCAACTTTTTTTGTGCGCCTGCCTGTTCAGAAATCATAATTTTATTTTTGGAGGTTGCATGACAACAGTTCTTTTAGTGGACGATGAGAAGTTGATCCAACGCAGTTTGGAGAAGACTCTTTTGCGGGCAGGTTTTGATGTGTTGACCGCATCCGATTGCAAAAGCGGGAGCGAAGTCTTTTCGAAAAACGCAGGTGAAGTCAACATTGCCGTGTTGGATCTGAATATGCCCGGCTTTGACGGTATGCCAAAAACAGGCGCAGGCTTTGACCTGCTCGATGACTTGAAAAAGAAAAAGGCTGACCTGCCCGTGGTGATCCTGACCGCTTATGATGAAGTGAGCCGCGCAAAGGATGCCGCTTCGCATGGCGCAAGCGCATTCTTCGTCAAAGGGCGTGAGCAGGGATTGGTTGAATTGATCCAGAAAATTTTGAATGAAAAATAGAGGAATTATGACAAACGATATTCAACGACACGCTACCTTGTTGAAAGCCGCGGCGCGCGCTGCCAAGAACATCACCACCATCCTGGATCCATACGAATTATTCCAGCGCACCGTGGATATCATTTGTGATGAATTTGGTTTTTATTACGCTGGTGTCTTTTTGCTTGACGATAAAAAACAATATGCTGTCCTTCGCGCGGGCCGTGGAGAGGCTGGCAAGGCGATGATCACCGAAGGACATAAACTTGTCATCGGCGGGAACTCAATGATCGGCGCGTCCATTGCCAATCGTCAGGGGCGCATCGCTCTGGATGTCGGGCATGAGGCGGTTTTCTTTGAAAATCCCCACCTTCCCAAGACCCGTTCCGAGATGGCGCTTCCATTAATTGTTGGCGACGATGTCATTGGCGCATTAACAGTACAGTCCACCGAAGAGGCGGCTTTCCATGATGAAGATATCGCTGCTTTGCAGACCATGGCTGACCAGCTTGCGATTGCCATTCAAAATTCCAATTTGCATCGCCAGGCAGAACGCCGTTCCCGTTTGCTCAAAGCTGCAAACCGTGTGGGAAAGGAAGTCACTTCCATTCTCGATCTTGAAAAACTTCTCCCGCAAACCGTAAATATCATTTGCGAATCCTACGGCTTGTATTACGCGGGTGTTTTCCTCTTGGATGAAAAAGGTGAATACGCTATCCTTCGCGCTGGATATGGCAAGGCAGGCAAAGCCATGGTGGCAGAAGGTCACAAACTCAAGGTTGGCACCGATTCAATGATCGGCGCATGTATTGCGATGGGCGAGGCGCGTATCGCATTGGATGTCGGCGAGGAGCGGGTGCATTTCAAGAATCCGCATCTGCCGCATACCCGTTCCGAGATGGCGCTGCCTCTTGTTTATGGCGGTAAAGCAGTGGGCGCTGTCACCATTCAGAGCTCGGAGGAACGCGCGTTCAGCGAAGATGACATCACCACTTTGTTGACAATGGCGGAACATCTTGCGGTTGCCATCAATAATGCAAGACTCATCGATGAACTCAAAGAAGCACACAACGAAATTTTACGCAACAAGGTCTTTGAAGCTCTGACAACCGCTTCCACCGAAGCCATTCACTGGATCGGCAACAAGACTCTTCCCATTTCGCTGACAGTTGCCCGCCTGCGTGAAGAGATCGCTGATGGAAAGGTGGATGTCGAATCTTTGAAAGAAGATCTTGATATGATCTCCGAAAGCGCCGCACAGATCATCCAAGTGAAGGAACAGTTGATCGGCGCCGTGCGTGAGATGAAGCCGCGCCCCGTCCTCTTTGCAGATGTGCTGCGGACTGCCGCTTCTGAGCGCAACATTTCTGAAAACGCACTCAAAGTCGATATTGCTCCCGCCGCCGCATATGTGATCGCAGACAGCACACAGCTTACTCGCGCACTTGGCAATATTTTGCAAAACGCTGCCGAGGCGGGTGCGAAATCCGTGAAGGTGAGTGTCCATCCTACGGAAGAACGCGGCCTTCTCGAAATTGAAATTGAAGACGACGGTGCAGGCATGGATGAAGAGACCATGCGCAAGGCGTGGTCTCCGTTCTACACCACGCGCGGCGTATCGCATCACGGACTTGGCCTGCCCGCCGCCATGCATGTTGTCTCGCAATCACAGGGACGCATTGCGCTCGTCAGTGAGCAGGGCAAGGGTACTACTGTCGCCATGTATCTGCCTCGGGGTGTGGTGAACAATTCCCAGGTCCAGGTGGGAGGCGTGAAGAATCTCCTTCTGATCGACGACAACGATGATTGGTCAAATCTCTTTGCTGAATTGCTCAAGGATTCAAAGATCAAATTAACCAAGTCTGTGGATTTGAAAAACATTCCCGCCACTGACTTAATTCTCGTGGATGAAAACATCGCTTCTGTTTCCCTGACCGATGTCCTGTCTGCTCTTTCAACCGCAGGACTCGCCGCGAAAACCGTGATCCTCACTTCTGCGATCAACCCCGAACGCGTAACAAAATTCCTGCGCAACGGTGTGAAAGACGTAACCGTGAAGCCTTATTCTGCAAGCGAAGTCAGCGAATTATTGAAGTAGTAGTGTAGACCTGAAAGGTTTTACGAAACCTTTCAGGTCTGTGAAAGAAGTTTATGAGACCAAGATGGCGTAAGGTTTTACACGATTTATGGGACAACAAGGGACGCACCTTGTTGGTGGTGTTCTCCATCGCCGTGGGAGTATTTTCGATTGGGGTGATTGCCGGCGCGTATCAGATCATTGGCAATGACATGGGCGTCTCCTACGCGGCGAATAATCCCTCAAATATCGAATTGCGGACCGAAGATTTCGATGAAGATGTGCTTGACACCATCCGTAATATGCAAGGGGTTGCGGATGCAGAAGCACGCCGTGTGAACAATTTTCGGGCTCGCACCATCGATAGTAATACCTGGATATCGCTGGATGTGATCGCCTTTAAAAGTTTTGAAGATAATACGATCAACTTGTTGCGACCAATTACAGGAGCGTCTGAAGCAAGAAAGGATGAGATCCTGCTCGATAAGAGGACGCTCGAAAAAATCGATTTTGAGATCGGCGACTATATCATCCTTGAGTTATCGGATGGCACCACGAAACAATTAAAGATCGTCGGTGTTGTGCAGGATTCCAGTTCGAGCGCGGGAGATTTTCTAGCCCCTTCGCTCGGCTTTATTTCAATGAAAACCATGCCGACACTGCACCAGCCTGATGATTTATTTAACCGCGCATACGTGACCCTGTCTGATAATGTGGATGATCTGAACTATATCCATGAGGCGGGAGCGGATGTCAAAGATAAGCTGGAAAGAAATGGCACGGATGTGATTCGTACCCGTTTCTCTGAAAAGAATAAATATCCGCTTGCGGATATTATCAACGCTGTTCTTGGCATTTTGATGGCGCTTGGCATTTTGATCGTCTTCCTCTCGAGCTCGCTGATTGCCAACACACTTGATGCCTTGCTCAGTCAACACTTGCGCCATATCGGCGTGATCAAGCTGGTTGGCGGCAGGCGTAACCAGGTTTTTGCCATGTATCTCACACTTATTATGGCATTCAGCTTCCTGGCGCTGTTGATCGCGGTTCCCGCGGGTGGGTGGGGCGCGTACAGGCTTGCCGAGTTTATGGCTGACAAGTTGAGATTCAACTTGCTTGGCTATCGCATTGTGCCGATGGCGCTCATCATTCAAATTGCGATCGGTGTACTTGTCCCTTTGGTTGCAGGGATTGCGCCGGTTATTAATGGGTCGCGCATTACGGTTTTACGCGCCCTGAGCGGCGACATAACAGGCGATGAAAACAAATCGCAAAAACAGGAAAGCCGCGTTAACTGGTTCGACTGGATGCTGGTGCGTCTGACTAACATTTTAGCCAGACGGGGTATTCACTTCCCGCGTCCGTTTATTATCTCCATCCGTAATACATTCCGCCGCCGCGGACGTCTGATGTTAACGCTCTTTACTTTAACGATGGGCGGCGCGATCTTTATTGCCGTGTTTAATGTGCGTGTTACATTGCACGATTATATGAGTGACATCGGGAAATATTTCCGCGCTGACGTCACGCTGGACTTTGATAAGTCATATCGCATTCGTGAAGTAGAACAATTTGCATTGCAGAATCCAGACGTAGTGTCTGTGGAAGGCTGGCAGTTCCTTTCGTTTGAGCTTCTTTACGCCGATGGCACAGTGGCTGAGAACATAAATGTTTTTGCGCCGCCTGCTGAAAGTAAATTGATCGAGCCGATCCTGGTTGCAGGGCGATGGATGCAGGCAACAGATGTACGCAAGATCCTCTTGAGTGAGAAAGTGCTGGATACCTATCCTGCTCTCAAGCCCGGTGACTCCATCCTGTTAAAAGTCAACGGGCGTGAAGAAACATGGGAAGTGATCGGGTTATTCAAATTTGTCGGGCAGGAAGGTGTGTTTGGATATATACCGCTTGAGTACGCGGCTCAAATTACCAACTTGCCAAATCGTTCCTCGTCTTTCCGCGTTGTGACTGCACAGCACGATCGCACGTCCCAGGATTTGATGGCGGAAGAACTGGATCGCTTCTTTCGCGATGCAGGATTTAAAGTCCGTAAAGCAGAATCAGGACTCGCATCGTTGGATAGCGCACTTGAAAGTTTGGACATTCTCGTTACATTCCTGCTCATCATGGCAGTGTTGACCGCTGTTGTCGGCGCCATGGGACTTACTGGTACCATGGGTATGAACGTCCTTGAGCGCACCCGTGAGATCGGGATTATGCGCGCCATTGGCGCAGACGACCGCGCTGTCATGCGGACTATCATTGCGGAAGGCTTTGTGATCGGCACACTCTCATTTATTTTGGCGATTGGGGTCTCCATACCGTTCACCTATGGGCTTTCCTATATTGTTAGTTTGGCTGTATTTGAAACTCCCATTGAGGTGGTTTTTACATATTTGGGATACGCAATCTGGTTTGGCCTGGTACTGATTCTTTCGGTAGTTGCGTCCATAGTACCTGCGCGCAATGCGGCGCGCCTGACCATCCGGGAAGTGTTGGCATACGAATAACTAACGTTGAATGTTCAACGTTATACGATAAGAAGGAAACCATGAGAAAAAATATATTGAAATTCATTACATTACTTGCAGTCCTTGCGCTGGTGTTAGCAGCGTGTGGAAATGCTACAGAAGCCGCCCCAATCGCGGCTGAAGTTGTCACATCCAATGAAGTGGTGGCTGAGGGACGGCTGGAGCCCATCCGTGCGACGAACCTGACCTTTCAGGCGCGCGGTGTGGTGGAGGATGTTCTCGTCAAGGCGGGGGATACTGTCAGCGAGGGAGATGTACTAGTACGCCTTGCAAATGCGGGCGGGGCTGAAGCGCAGGTTGTCATCGCGCAAAATGCCTACGATACGCTCCTTCGCAATGAGAGCGGTGACCGTGCCAAGCTCTGGCAGGCGTATATGGACGCGCAAATTATCCGCGCGGATGCTGAGAAGGAATGGGAGGATGTCAATGTGGATGATATCGACGACCGCATTGAAGACCTTCAGGCTGATGTGGAAGACCGCAGGACGGATCTTGAAGATGCACAGGATGAATTCGATAAATACAAAGACCTGAGCGAAGATAATGCCAAGCGCAAAACGGCCAAGGATGATCTTGAAAAGGCACAGGAAGATTTGAACCAGGCTCTGCGCGACCTGGAAAAGGAAACCCGCAGCCGCGATGAAGTATATGCTGTGTATGAAGCCGCCCTTGCGGCTGAGGCTGAAGCGAAATATCAATATGAGATCAGCCTTGACGGACCCAATGCCGACCAGTTAACTTTGGCAAAAGCCCAACTGGATGCGGCGAAGGATACGCTTGCAAATTACGTCATCATTGCGCCGTTTAATGGCGTGATTGCGGACGTGAATGTCAAAGTTGGCGAACAAGTTGGTACGGATACCCGCGCTATAAGTCTTGCGGATTTCAGTGTGTGGACGGTCGAAACAACCGATATTACTGAGTTGGAAGTTGTAAAATTAAAAGAAGGTCAGCGTGTAAGCCTGACCCCAGACGCTCTCCCCGACCTTGTCCTCACAGGTGAGATTACTCAGATCAGCAACGCGTATGTTCAGCAGGGCGGCGATATTATTTATGGCGTGACCATCCGTATAAATGAAACCGACCCGCGTTTGCGCTGGGGTATGACGGTGGAAGCGGTATTTTTAGAACAATTGAGTGATTGAAAATAAGAACGAAAAATGCAATAATAAAAGTGCTCCGATAAAGAGCAAAACCGGGGAAACCCCGGTGGCGCAAAGCCTTGAACCTAAAGCTGAACTGAGCCATGGTTGCCAGGGTTGCCGAGAAAAGCAAAGCCGCCAAAAGACGGTGGCGCAAAGTCAGAGCGTCTAAAACCAGTGCAAAACACTGATCAAGACCGACCGACTGCCGAAACGCAAAATCAGGGAAACCTGATGACGCAAAGTCATGGATCTAAAATCACTCTTTATTTTGTGATCACGACCGCCAGACTGCCGAAGAGCAAATCTTTTTACAGGGATGACCGAACGCCGGATCATCCCTGTTTGGTTTAAGCGCCTCCTTCTTATTAACTGAAAGCTGGTTTTTGCTTTGTAGGGTGCTCTGCTTCAGGGTACTCGTGCCCGCAGGGTATAATCGCCGCTATGGCTAAATCTTCCCCTCGTCCTCTCGACCCAGAATCCAAACCCGATGACCGCGTAGATAATGCTCTGCGTCCGCAAAAGCTGGATGACCTGATCGGACAGGATCAAGTCAAAGAAAATCTATCCATTCTTATCGATGCCGCCCGTGGACGCGGCGAAGCCCTCGACCATGTTTTGTTCTATGGTCCTCCAGGCTTGGGCAAAACCACACTTGCGCATGTGCTGGGGAATGAAATGGGCGTGAACGTCAAAGTGACGGCGGGTCCTGCCATCGAACGTGCGGGCGACCTTGCCGCCATCCTCACCAATCTTCGCGCCGGGGATGTGATCTTCATTGATGAGATTCATCGTCTGGGTCGTGCAGTAGAAGAAGTGCTCTACCCTGCCATGGAAGATTTTTCATTGGACATTGTCATCGGCAAAGGTCCTTCGGCGCGTTCCATCCGTTTGAAACTGCCCAGGTTCACGGTTGTTGGCGCGACCACGCGGCTGGCTTTGGTCACGGCTCCATTGCGCGCGCGCTTTGGCGCGGTCTATCGCCTGGATTATTACGATATTGCAGCCATGCGAAACATCGTCAAACGTGCTGCGAACATGTTAAAGGTCAGCGCGGACGAATCAGGCATTGATGAAATGGCGCGCCGCGCGCGTGGGACTCCGCGTATTGCTCTGCGCCTCCTGCGCCGTGTTCGGGACTTTGCTCAAGTTCGTGCGGATGGAGTCATCACACAAAAAGTTGCCAAAGAAGCATTGGATTTGTTGCAAGTTGACCCGCTTGGTTTGGATGATGTGGATCGGCGCGTGTTGAAAACGATTATCGAAAAATATAACGGCGGACCTGTGGGTTTGAATACGATTGCGGCTTCGATTAGTGAAGAGCAAGATACGATTATGGATGTCGTCGAGCCTTATCTTTTACAACTCGGATTTCTGGACCGCACTTCGCAGGGACGAGTGGCAACCAAGTCTGCGTATGAGCATTTGGGATATACATATACCGGGGAAGGACAGCAAAGGCTTTTATAGACGATAGGCACGATCTATTATGGAAACCATTGCCCGTTACCTCATGCTTGGCGGAATTATCATCTTCCTGATTGGCGGAGGTATTTATCTTGCCGCGAAATTTGGCATCCCGCTTGGAAGATTGCCCGGCGATATTCGCATTGAAGGGGAGAATGGCAGCTTTTATTTCCCGATCACAAGTTCGATTTTGGTTTCGGTCATTCTTTCCATTTTGCTTAATCTTATCTCCCGTTTTTTGAAAAAATAAATTGAAGACATCTGACTTCGACTACCATCTCCCAGAATCTTCCATTGCGCAGACTCCTGCTGAGCCGCGCGATTCTTCCCGCTTGCTGGTCTTGCATCGTGATTCGGGACGGATAGAGCACCGCATCTTTCGTGACCTCAGCCTGTTTCTGCGGCCAAACGATCTCCTCATCCTCAACAGGACGCGGGTCATTCCCGCAAGAATCTTTGCTAAAAAGGAAACGGGTGGCAAAGTGGAATTGCTTCTCTTGCGCCGCCGCGACGAATTGACTTGGGAAGCCCTTGTGGGCGGCAAGGGTCTGCGCACTGGTAAAAAAGTGACTGTGGAAAACGGCCCGCAAGCTGAAATAGTGGAAATACTTGAAGGCTCAGAGCGCCTCATCAAATTTTCTGAACCTATTGAGCCGTACTTTCCCAAAGTAGGGAATATCCCTTTGCCGCCATATATCCATGAAAAATTGAGCGACCCTGAACGCTATCAGACTGTCTTTGCAGAGGAAATGGGTTCCGCCGCCGCACCAACTGCGGGATTACATTTCACGCCGCAACTGCTGGATGCGTTAAAAGAAGAAGGCGTGAAGATTGCGTATGTCACTTTGCATGTAGGATTGGATACCTTTGCACCTGTTACTGAAGATGACCCCGAAGAGCACAAGATCCACACCGAGTGGTGTGAACTCCCGCAGGAAACTGCGGATTTAATCAATGCCGCGAAAAACTCCGGCGGGCGGGTGATCGCGGTTGGGACAACTTCGGTGAGGACGTTGGAGAGTGCAGGCAGGGCAACTACGGGCGATGGACAACAGACCACGATCCACGGTCTACGACCTGTCGTCAAGTCGTTTGTCGGCCCAACGGATATCTTCATCCTGCCTGGCTATCAATTTAAAGTCGTGGATGCGATGATCACGAATTTTCATTTGCCCAAATCCACGCTGATTATGCTGGTCAGTGCCTTTGCAGGGCGCGAACGGATTTTGTCAGCCTATGAAACGGCGATTAAAGAGAGCTATCGTTTTTACTCCTTTGGGGATGCGATGCTGATCATATAAATAGCTCGTTGTGGGTCAAGTGGTACTATCGTATAAAAGCCTTACTCAGTGCATCCATGGATAAACTTACCCCAATTGCCAGGAAAAGGCATACGAGAATGAGCCCTATGATTGCGGCCAACCCGAGTATGCGGATCGTCATCCATTTTTTAGCTTCATTATAAGTTTCCAAAGCAGTCTCCTTTTTGAACGGGATCGGCACCTTGCCAAGTGAATCAGCTTTTGCCATTTCCTTGGCAGCCTCTGCCAGTTCATTGTCGTTTTCAAGATGTTTCTTAACGAGCGCGGCTGTCGCTTCACTGACTTCACCAGCAATATATAAAGGCAAAAGATCCAATATAACGTCCTTGGTTACTTCTTTCATGGCAACTCCTTTTATGAGCGTGCAGCGAATAGAAACTTTCGCACGCGATGGACTTTGATTTTTACAGCATTTTCTGACAAATGAAGCACACGTCCGATCTCGGCATAGGGCAGGTCGTATTGCACTCTGAGAACGAATGCGGAACGGTCAACCTCAGGCAGCGTTTGTAGAATCTTGCGGACTTGATCCAGTTCGCTTTGATGTTCGAAAGTTTTCTCTAGCCTCGGACTTGGGTCGGTATGCGTCTCACTCAGTTCAATGTGGTTTCGACTTTTTCTCAGCGATTCCAAATAGAGGTTGCGTGCTATGGTAAATAAATAGGCTTTCAAGGTTTCCGTCTGGATCTTGCTGAAATTGACCCAGGCACGCATAAAGGTTTCAGAGGTAATATCCTCTGCGTCCTTCGAGTTGCCAGAGAGCCAGTTGGCAAATCGATATACATCCGGGGAATAAGCTATATATAATTCTTCGAAGCTAAGCATGAACGTCTCTATTTAACGATATGCAATTTCTGGCGAAAAGTTACAAATTGGAGTATACAGTTTAATCATGTCTGAACTTGAAATGCTCAACAAGGAAATTGTTGCTTGCCGCAAATGCCCCCGTCTTGTAGAATGGCGGGAGGAAGTGGCGCGAGTCAAACGCAAGGCATATTTGGATCATGACTATTGGGGAAGACCTGTCCCTGGGTTTGGCGACCCGAATGCGCGTGTGTTGGTGGTGGGGCTGGCGCCCGGGGCGCATGGCTCGAATCGCACAGGGCGTCAATTCACTGGCGATGCTTCCGGTGGATTTTTGTATCCAGCATTGTACCGGGCTGGGTTCGCGAATCAAGCATTGTCGGAGTCGCGAAGCGATGGCCTCATTCTGAACGATATGTATATTACCGCGTCAGGGCGTTGCGCTCCACCGGACAACAAGCCAAGCCCTGAAGAATTGAATCATTGCCAGCCGTATCTCGAAAGGGAATTGGAAATTCTTAAACCCAAGGTGATCGTGTGTCTGGGACGGATCGCGTTTGAGCGGATTCTTAAAATATTCTCAGTTCGCAGTTCGGTATATAAATTCGGGCACGGTGCGTCCTATCAATTGGCGAATGGAGTTTGGGTACTATGCTCCTATCACCCAAGCCAGCAGAATACTTCCACGGGAAAGTTGACAACAAAGATGTTCGATGAGATTTGGGTGCAAGCTAAAAAATTTTTGAACGGAAACTAATACATTGAAAAAAATAAATTGGAAGATCGTACTGGCAGTTTTTGCTGTCCTTGTAATTTCGTCTGTCTTTGCGTTTGTATTTTGGGCAGGCGACGCGTCACCTGCCACAGAGACTGCATTGCAAGCCATGCAATCTGACTCGCAGGTATATGTGAGCGCGGAAAATGGCTGGGTGATATTTTTTCCTGCTGAAGACCCACGCCCGGAAACAGGCTTTATTTTTTACCCTGGTGGCCGCGTAGATTATCGAGCGTACGCACCGGTGTTGAAATTAATCGCAGGGCAGGGATATTTCGTAGCGGTTGTTCCAGCGCCGTTGAATTTGGCTTTCTTTGATGTTAATGCGGCGGCTCGTGTGACTGCTCAATACCCTGAGATTCGGAATTGGGTGGTCGGCGGGCATTCTCTTGGTGGTGTGGCGGCCTCCAGTTACGCGGCGGGCCATGCGGAAATTAAAGGTGTCGTCTTTTGGGCTTCCTATCCCGCGAGCGATGCGCTGAAATCAATGGGTATGAAAGTGCTCTCTGTTTACGGAACAAATGACGGCCTTGCCACTGGCGATAAGATCGATGAGTCTCGGGCTTTGCTTCCCGCAGATGCGGAATTTATCGCCATCCAGGGCGGCAATCACGCGCAATTCGGTTCATACGGACTTCAAGCGGGTGATAACGAAGCGGCAATTTCTCCCGAAGATCAGTGGACTCAAACTGCCAATGCGACTGCCCAATTTTTGGAAAGCATATCCCGGTAATTTATTCGTATGTTGAAGCATTGGAGAAAGCTGGTTCTCGTCTCGTTTATCTTTGCCTGCGTGACAGTTGGGCTTGGTCCGTTCCTTGTACCGGTTACAGAATTGAATGGTCTGGTTTCGGCGGAAGAATTTATTGAACCCGACAGCAAATTTGTTGAAGTGAATAATGTGAATGTCCATTACAAGGAGGCTGGTGCAGGAGAAACGACTTTCATTCTTTTGCACGGCTTTGGTGGCAGCACATTTTCATGGCGCGAAGTGATGGATGATTTTTCACGGCTTGGTCACGTCATTGCCTATGACCGTCCCGCGTTTGGCTTGACGGAACGTCCCATGCCAGAAGATTGGGCGGAAAATCCGTATGGTATGACGGCCAATGTGGAACTCTTGCGTGGATTGCTGGATACGTTTGGAGTTGAAAAAGCGGTGCTGGTTGGTAACTCGGCGGGCGGCGGTGTGTCTGTGGCGTTTGCCCTGGAATATCCGGAGAGAGTGGAGTCGCTTATTTTGGTGGATCCAGGTGTCGGCGGGGGACGAGGCCCACAATTCCCAGCCTGGGCATTGCCGCTGATGTGGACTCCGCAAATGCGGCATCTCGGTCCCTTGATGATGCGCGATTATCAAGAAACTCTCCCGAATACCATCCAGCGCGAATGGTATGATTCGACAAAGCTGACGACAGAGATAAAGCAGGAATATTTGAAGTTGTTGAAGATCAAAAATTGGGATCGCGCATTTTACGAATTGACCTTTGCTCCCGCGTACCCCGAACTGCGCCCCCTGCTTCCGCAGCTTAGTGTTCCAGTGTTTATTGTTGCAGGCCAGGAAGACCGCCTCATCCGCTCATTTTATTTTGAAGCCATCTCTACTGAAATCCCGAACGCAGAACTTACATTGATTCCGCAATGTGGACATGTTCCTCAAGAGGAATGTCCCATTCAATTTATGGAAGCAGTGATAAATTATTTGGAAAACCGATGAAACCCTTCTTAATGGCCCCCGGTGAGCTTGCTCCTGACTTCGAACTTGAAGACGTAAACAAAAAACTTGTCCGACTTTCCAATTTTCGCGGCAGCAAACCAGTTCTCCTTGCCTTCCTGCGCGGTTTCATGTGACCGCATTGCCGCGCGCAGTTGGCGCGTATGCGCGATCACTATGCTGAGTTCACATCTCGCGGTGTGGAGATTTTGGCTGTCGGCCCTGACGGCACGGAATCCTTTAAGAAGTATTGGGCAAAGGAAAATATTCCATTCATTGGCCTGCCAGACCCTGAACATGTTGTTGCGCAGACATATAAGCAGGAAGTAAATCTTTTCAAACTTGGCCGCATGCCGTTGAATTGCATAGTGGATGTGAACGGATACATCCGTTACATTCACTACAGCGCATCGCGCTCTGATATCCCCGATAACGAAACCTTTCTCAGCGTAATAGACGAACTGAACGCGTCATCCAAATAACATGACCCTCGGACGAATTGCCTTTTTAGGCTCAGGAGAGACGTCCCTTGCGGGGGGACGTATTTTTGAATCCCTTGCCCGCCTCATCCCTGACCCGTTGCGGATCGCCATACTGGAAACGCCAGCTGGCTTTGAGTTAAATGCCTCGCTGGTTGCAGGCCGTGTGGGAGAATTTCTCAAGACCCGTTTACAGAACTATAAACCCGTTATTGATCTTGTCCCTGCCCGCAAACAAGGGACAGAGTTCAGCCCCGATAATATTGAAATCCTGAAACCTTTATTACAAGCCAACCTGATTTTCATGGGCCCCGGCAGCCCCAGCTATGTGGTGCGTCAATTGCAGGGCACGCTCGCATGGGACATTATCCGCGCGCGGCACAGGCTGGGCGCGACTCTGGCCTTTGCTTCCGCGGCGACCATCTCCGTTGGAAAATGGGTCTTGCCTGTTTACGAGATCTATAAAGTGGGGGAGGATGTCCATGTGAAAGACGGATTGAATCTCTTCGATGATTTTGGAATGCATCTCTCCTTTATCCCGCATTGGAATAATGCCGAAGGCGGCGTGGATTTGGATACCAGCCGCTGTTTCATGGGCATGGAGCGTTTTGAACAATGGCGCAGAATGACTCCCTCAGAGAATATTATCGTCGGGCTGGATGAGCACTCCGGCATCATCATGGACTGTGAAAAAGGAGTTTGTGATGTGCACGGTGTCAGTTCTGTCTCGGTGTTGAAAAGTGACAGTGCAGAGATGTATGCATCAGGTGCAAGTTTTTCATTGAGTGAACTTGGTTCTTGTATTGCACCCGACCCCATCGACAAAGGGATTCGCCCCGAAGTGTGGGAAATGGTGCTCGATGCGGCCAAATCCAATATTGAAGCGCCGCCAGATGAGGTGTTGTCCCTTTTGGAACAGCGCAAACAAGTCCGTGCAGATAAGAACTTCGCCGAGTCAGACCGTTTGCGGGATGAGATCTCTGCACTAGGCTGGACAGTGAAAGATACAAAAGATGGGCAGCAATTGGTGAAATCTTAAGTATGGGCGAGGTATCCTCGTCCATACGCGTTTTGTCTGACAAAATGCGTTAAAATATCCGCGCAAGATTTCACAAGGAGAAAGTATGCGCGCGGTAGATATCATCATCAAAAAACGCGATAAACAACAATTAACCTCACAGGAAATTGATTTCTTTATCGAGGGTTTTACCAAAGGGGATATTCCAGATTATCAAGCTTCAGCTTTTGCCATGGCTGTCCTATTGAATGGCATGACATCCTTTGAAACCGCCGACCTTACTCTTGCCATGGCTCGCTCAGGGCAGGTACTTGATCTTTCCAAGGTTGTGGATATCGTCGTGGATAAACATTCT
>JAEURE010000090.1 GCA_016789485.1 Anaerolineales bacterium
CTCAGCGGATAATTTTCCACGAATCCGCAATGCATCAATCACACTGACGAGCGCGCCTAAAGAGCGTGCAGCTGATGGGAGAACTTTTTCCTTCGGGGCCTCATAACCCGGGATAGGCGTTCCAAATATCAATTGATAACGCTGCGGATATGTCACCGCCCACTCTCGATATGCGTCGCCTGTCGCTCGTAACCGTCCCACCAAATCTTCTTCTGAAACAGCATCGCGCGCAGCAAACTCGAAATCACCGAGCGAGGTATACGCATCGATAATAAGTGCTGTAACCAGAGCGTCACGGTCTGGAAAATAGTTATAAATGGCAGGCGCAGTGATCTTCAAATCGCGGGCAATCCCCCGCAGGGATAATGCCGCCGCTCCATGCTCGGCGATTTGTTTCCATGCTGTATCTTTGATGGCTTCTTGCAAATTAGGAATCTGTTTTTTGAGAGTAGGTCTGACCATATCTTCTCCTCATTTAATTTACAGTGTAAATATACACAGTTTATTTAATTAAGTCAAGAGAAAAATAGGCATAATTTACGAGGAATAAAAGTTCATTTACTGGCTGATGATTTCTTTGTATACTTCCTCACTGCCGTAAACTCATTGGAGGTTATAAAAAATATGATCACTTCGGAAAATGAATTCCTAAGTTTTATGGATACGAATTACTTTGTGTACCAGCGGATGGAACATCCGGCTGTATTCACCTGCACAGAAGCAGATGCGCATCACTCGGGCATAACGGCTATGAGCACAAAAAATCTTTTTCTTTGCGATAAAAAGGGGCGTCGTTTCTTTCTCGTTGTAACAGCCTGCCAAAAAACTGTAAACTTGGATGAACTATCCTCCGAGCTTGGAGTTGCCCATCTCCGTTTTGGTTCCGAAGAAAATCTAATCCGCCTTTTGGGCGTTACGCGTGGATCAGTAACCATGATGGGGTTGGTAAATGACACAGCGCGTCAAGTTGAGCTATGGCTGGATACCGAAATCTGGAAGAGTGAAAATTTTCTTTGTCATCCGCTGGTTAATACCGCCACGGTAGTTCTATCCAGATCCG
Source organism: Anaerolineales bacterium (assembly GCA_016789485.1). GTDB lineage: Bacteria > Chloroflexota > Anaerolineae > Anaerolineales > Villigracilaceae > Villigracilis. The sequence goes on from JAEURE010000090.1 coordinate 1,061, forward strand.
AGCTGGAGCGATTCTTCAATTTAACCAATCACGAGAAACACTTTTTTCAATAAGAAGAACAAACACCCGCCTGCTTTGACATATCAACTCCCTGAGACAGGCGGGGCTATTATATCAACTCAATTAATGGTCATCGCCTTCCTCGTGCACATGATAAGGCACATTGATGATAACAATACCATGCTGGCGTTTAAGTTGACTGCGCAGCAGGTCCGCTGTGTTCGTATGCAATGCGCCAGTCAAGCGGCTGTTTGAAATAAATTCAGGCACAACAATAGTGATGGTTTCACCCGGCTGGCGCTGCTTTGCAATATCAGCAATATACCCCAACAAAGGTTCAAGGAAGAGGCGATAGGGCGAATCCAACATCACCATGCGCACACCCTCACCCCAGGTCTCCCATTTTTTGCGAACTTTTTCAGCATCTGCCGGTTCAATCGTGACATGCACCGCCGTTACATCATCCGACAGCATACGCGCATAACGAAGCGCGGCCAATGTGCCTTGGTGCACACCACTGACCGGCATGATGACCCGATGACGGATAGTATGCGGAGGGATGACGCCAAAATTATCAAGGGAAAGGCCTTTTGCGAGATTTTTGTAATGGTGGTGAATGGCAAAAAATATCGAGACCAGAACTGGGACGAGAATCAAAATAATCCATGCGCCATCCAGGAATTTTGTCACCGCAAAAACCACCATCACAATCGCAGTACAAATTGCGCCAAAACCATTGACAATCATTTTGAACTGCCAACCCGCCTCATAATGCAAGGTGGAGCCGGGTTCTACAATCTCTTGACCGGGCTCCAAGTGACCGGCCTTCCACCAACGACGCGCCATACCGGCTTGCGAAAGCGTGAAGGAAAGAAATACACCAATTGCATAAAGCGGAATCAGGCGTGTGACACTTGCCTGGAACAGAATAATTAATAGAGACGAGATTAACGCCAAAGAAACAATACCGCGCGAAAAAACAAGACGACTGCCACGGTACGTCAGCTGGCGGGGGAGAAATCCATCATTGGCATGCAACGCACCCAAACGAGGAAAATCCGCAAAGGCTGTATTCGCAGCCATAATCAGGATAACCGTGGTACCGCCAATTACCATTAAGTATAACAATCCGCGGCCGTTAAAAACTGTGCGTGCCAGTTGAGAAATAACCGTCTCTTCTTCAGATGGGAGGGCACCGATATGCCCCGCCAAATAGGATATGCCGAGGAAAAAGGAACTGAGGATAACTGCCATCCAGATTAAGGTAACCCCGGCGTTCTTGCTGCGCGGCTCCTTGAAGGCAGTAATGCCATTTGATATCGCTTCAATCCCTGTCAGCGCAGCTGTGCCGCTGGAAAAAGCATGCAAGAGTAAAAACGGCGTGATTACGGCTAAAGGCCCTGCAAGTTCAATGTGGGGCGGATCTACTACTACTCCCAGTCCACCGGACAACTGCCGCACCATTCCGATGCCAACTGTTAGCAACATCATAATAACAAAAAAGTAGGTTGGGATCGAAAAAGCTACGCCCGATTCCTTTACCCCGCGTAAATTTATCAGCGTAATAAACAATATGGCTATTACACTGATTAAAACGCGGTACGGAAAAAGAGATGGGTATGCAGAAACAATTTGCGCCACACCCGCGGCAATCGAAACTGCTACTGTCAAAATATAATCGGTAAGCAGTGCCGCACCGGCAGTTTGAGCAGGTAATTCTCCCAGATTATCACGCGCCACAATGTACGCACCGCCGCCGCCGGGGTAGGCATGAATAGTCTGTTCGTAAGAAATCGCCACGATCGCAAGTAGAACTACAATGGCAACGGAAATCGGGAAAACATTTTGAAGAGCAGAGGTCGTTCCTGCTGCGATCAAAATTGCCAAAATCTCTTGGGATGCATAGGCAGTGGAAGAAAGCGCGTCCGACGCAAAAACTGCCAAACCAATAAATTTTCCAATGGTCTGATGCGGCGCATCTGCCGTGGACAAGGGTCGTCCAATAAACCAGGAACGCAGGGTCTGCGGCGGTTTGTATTCAGAAGCTCTTTCAATAATTGATGTTTGCGAGTTATCTTCGTGGTTAATCATATAATTCCAATTGATATATCTTTTTGTGATGTGCTATCCAAACAAACTGTTCCAAAACCAGAGCAATCCGGCTTCAACAAAAAGAGATATGTAAAGCAACGATGTGCCCGTCCAACTCTGTGGAAGCTGAGTGAGCCTTGCCTGTGCCCAAAAGAAACCAAGGATGATTCCAATGGAGCCCGCCCACGCCAGCGTATTAAAAATCCAACTTGAACGCTGGGTCTCCCTCTCGTGATGATCACTGGCAAGCACATAGACTGTGGAGTTAAATTTCGACTCAAGGATTTGATTTAATGGTCTGTGCGCCAAGCCCAGGCGTTGTCCCTCAAAACAGACAATTACATCGCCTTCACGCCACTCGGACTCAACTATTCTCAACCAGTTATTTCCAAATTCAATTTTCGATTTGACTGAAATCTTGTCACCCTCCACTAGTGCAGACAGGGTTACAAGCTGCCTGCGCAAGCCCGGCTCATGCGCCGCATCCCTGCTTAGACCGAGAAGCTGAACCTCGCTTTCGAAAGCATTTGCCAGCTCCCATATTTTTCGAGCCGCGAGAGCGGCAGCCGCCTCGGATTCAGGGACAAGGACAATTAAACGCCGAACAGGCCGAGGGTCCGGTAAAGAGGCGGAAGATAATGTCAAGGCGGGCGGAGTTACATCATGTTGGTTCATATCACCTCATTGATGTATAAATCGTACCAATCCCTCATAAAATGGTGACAAAGATTTCAGCCAATCACATAAAGAACAAATAAAAATCGCCCGTTAGACGGGCGATTAAGAATTAACTCACTAGACAGAAGTGACAATATTATTCGTCAGCGATGAATCGATAACCAATTCCCGGCTCAGTGAGAATGACCTGTGGACGCTCAGGATCAACTTCCAATTTTTTGCGGAGCTGCCGCATGTAAACCCGAAGATATTCGGTGTGCTCAGCATCGGCAGGATCCCAAACATTCGTAAGAATGCTTTGATGTGTAAGTACCCGCCCATGGTTGCCCGCCAGGTACGCCAGCAACTTGTATTCCGTAGCGGTCAGTTTGACTTCCTCATCACCGCGTTTGACGATGTGCCACGCAAGGTCAATCGTAAGCTGCCCGGCCCTGACCAACTTGCTTTGAGGAGCTTGCTTCCCGGAAGAGTGGCGCAACGCCACACGTACGCGCGCCAACAACTCTTCAATACCAAATGGCTTTGTCAAATAATCATCTGCGCCGCTATCGAGTGCGGCCACCTTATCCCGTTCGCTGTCGCGCACAGACAAAATAATGATTGGACATTGAGTCCACTCGCGCAGGCGAGTGCAGACTTCAACGCCATCCATGTCAGGCAAACCCAGGTCAAGGATCACAAGATCAGGCACATTTGCCGCTGCAAGCGTGAGCCCCTCTTCCCCGCGACTCGCTGTTGTCACCTTGAATCCCTTTTCAGTCAGAATCGTCCGTATTGCGCGTTGAATCTGAAGCTCGTCATCAATGACAAGAATTTGCGGCGCGTTATTCATTCGGTCTCCGTATCCATCGGCAATATGGGAGGTGATACGCCCTCCCATATCAATGGTAAAGTGAAATTAAAAGCCAGGCCATCCGGTATATTCTCCGCCCAAAGTTTTCCGCCATGAGCTTCGATAATCCCCTTACAAATCGAAAGACCGAGCCCCGTACCTGTGACACGATCCGCGGCTGTAATGCGAAAAAATTTATCGAAGATACGCTCAAGATGCACGTATGCCTATCACGGATCTTTCTGGCGCGTACTTTACACTATTGCTTAACAGGTTTGTAAAAACCTGTTCCATCTGCACATAATCCACAGGAACCAGCGGCAATCCTTCAGGCACATCCAGTTCAACACGATGTTCTCCCGCCAAATGTTTCATGCGCGCCAGTACACTTCCTATGATTTCCAGCAGAATGTTCCATTCACGTTTTGGCTTCAACGCGCCTGATTCAATCCGCGACATATCAAGCAGATTACCAACCAGCATATTTAAATGATCAGCTTCATCATCAATGGCAGCTATCAACTCAGGACGAGCAGCAGAATCCCAACTGACATCATTACTTCTCAAACTTGAAGCCGCCGCTTTAATGGTAGAAAGCGGCGTCCGTAGTTCATGCGAAACTGAAGATAAAAGAATGGACTTTAAGTGGTCACTCTCTTCAAGGACTCGCGCCCGGGACTCCGCCTGTGCGAGTCGCGCCCGCTCGAATGCCAATGCGCCCTGGCTGGCAAAAGTCTGCAACAAGCGCTTCTCGCTGGACGTTAGCGCTGGTGCCGCTCTCCAAAGCCGAATCTCCCCGAGAACACCTCTCGCCACTTCAATGGGAAAGATCCACTCAGGCGGACGAGACGGCTGATCTGCTTCAGGCAAGCGAAAAATAAAAGGCTGCATCCCTGTGATGCTCAACTCTACAGCCTCACCTTGTGAAACCTCCTGCACTTGTTTCGCAACGATCTGCGCAATGACATGGTCCTCATGCAAACCTGCCAATGCAGTGCTCAGTTGATAGAGCCGTGTGGCCTCACGTTCGCGCGCCGTAGCCGCGGCAAGGCTTGCCTGCATACGCCCCACCAGCTGGCTGATCACGATCGCCACGATCAAAAATATAACCAGGATCACCACGTCGATAGGGCGGTGAACGGCGAGGGTGTAATATGGCTTTATAAAGAAATAATTAAACGTAAGGAAAGTCGCGAACGCGCTCGTGATTCCAGGACCTATCCCCAAATACGCAGTGATCAGACCAAGCGGAATTAAATACAAAAGCGCAACCAAAGTTGCATCAAGTTCCTCGCGCAGAGTAAACAAAGCTACTGTCACAAGGGTGACAAACCCAAGGGCAAGAAGATATTGGAGGGAGCGCGAGATCACTGAAGAGTTTCGCATGGCCGCAAAATTTATTATACCTTTTAGGAAAATGCAGATCGACACTAATTTTCCACTATACTAGGCGGATGAAACAGAATATGGATATCTCTCAAATCATTCATATGCTTGGCGACTTGCTGGGAAAAGTCATCTCTGACCTTGAATCGCCGGCACTTTTTGAACTCGAAGAACGTATTCGCAACGAGGCAAAGTTACGCCGCGCGGGAGATTTAGCGGCGGAGAAACGCCTGCAGGAACTGATATCAGCTCTCAGTGCGGACGAGGCGCGCGCCGTCGCCGCTGCATTCGCCGCTTATTTTGACCTGGTCAATCTTGCAGAGGATGACCAGCGCGTCCAACTATTGAATCAAAAATTGGACGATGAATACCCCAAGCCCATTGACGAGTCCATTGGCGAAGCCGTGGCAGACCTGAAGGCACGCGGTGTTACGCCAAAACAAATGTCCACCTTGTTGGAAAATCTGTCCATCGAATTGGTGCTCACCGCGCATCCTACTGAGGCGCGACGGCGGACGGTGCTTTCAAAGATCGAGCGCATCGCACAATTGCTGCAGGAAATTAGCGATAAAAAAATCTCCGCACGTGAACATGAAGTATTAATTACCCTGCTGCAATCTGAGATCTCGGCTTTGTGGCTGACAGAGCGCGCTCGCGCCAGCCGCCTGACCGTGACAGACGAAGTGAAAACGGGTCTGTACTATGTGGATGCGTTTTTCTGGAAAACCATCCCCGCCATATATGATGACCTCGAAAAAGCTTTGCAGCTTCACTATCCTGAATTGCAGGCGCCGACTTCATGGCTAAAGCTTTCATCATGGATCGGAGGCGACCGCGACGGCAACCCAAATGTCACCACCGAAGTGACAGCAGAAACTTTGCGCCTGCATCGCGGCCTCGCTGTTGAAAATCATCGCCGCACATTCAAAGACTTGTCGCGCCGCTTAAGCATGAGTTCAAGGCTTGTACCTCCTTCGCAAGCACTGACCGACTGGATCGATAAACGCCGTCCATTCTCCGAGCATGTTTCTTTTATTGAAGAACGCTACACCAATGAGCCGTATCGCCTCGTGCTCTCGCTCTTATCGGCTGACCTTGCCAAAGCCTCGAACGAGGATATGAAATCCCATCTCTTGAGCCGCGATCAGCATCGAACCAACCTGCGTCCAGAAAAATTACTCGCCCCGATTGAGTTTATCGCAAACGCCATGCCTGCCATATTGGTTCAAGGTGATCTCAAAACAACACTGCATCAATTTCATATCTTCGGTTTACATGCTGCGCGATTGGACATCCGCGAAGATTCAAGCCGATTCAATTCCGCCTTGAGTGAGATTTTGCGCGCGCTGCGAATTGAACCTGATTTTGAACATTTACCCAACTCCGAACGGACGCTTCTTCTCACGCGTTTGCTTGCTCAATCTCCAATGGAGCTGGCTCAACATCCCGGAGTGACTGCCGCCACCTCCGAAGTCTGGGCGCTTTTCCAACTGATTGGCCGCGTCTGTGACGTGTACGGACGCGAACCCCTTGGCGCTATTATTATCTCGATGGCACATTCCACCGCAGATATTCTCACTGTGTTATTGCTCGCACGTTGGGCAGGCTGTTCCTACGTGCCGCCCATTGCCCCGCTTTTTGAATCCGTGAGTGATTTAAAGGATGCGCAAAATATTCTTGAAGCCCTTTTCACCTGCGAGCCATACCGCGAACATCTAAAATCTCACAATGATGAACAGATGGTGATGATCGGCTACTCTGACAGCAACAAAGACGGCGGCTATCTCATGGCGAACTGGGCATTGTATCTGGCTCAGGAGGAAATTACGCATGTTACCCAAAGCCACAACATTAAGTTGACCATCTTCCACGGACGCGGCGGGACGATCGCGCGCGGAGGCGGGCCAGCCAACCGCGCCATCCGCGCCCAGCCAGCGGGAAGCATCAATGGCAAATTCCGCGTGACGGAACAGGGTGAGATCATCGCATCGCGTTACGCAAATCCGCAACTTGCCCATCGTCACTTGGAACAGATCGCCAGTGCCGTTCTGTTGGCGTCTGCTCCTTCGGCAGAGCAGGCCCGAGTTCCAGAAAAGTGGCGCAAGGCAATGGAAGGGATGTCTTCTGCGGCCCAACAAGCATATCGTAATTTGGTGTATGAAACTCCGCGTTTCATCGAATTTTGGCAGTCGGCCACGCCGCTGGACGAGATCAAGCAATTGCAAATCGGCTCCCGCCCAGCCTCTCGTGCCAGCACCAGCGCCGTGGACAAAATCCGCGCCATCCCCTGGGTGTTTTCATGGATGCAGTCACGCTTCAACCTGCCCGGCTGGTACGGACTTGGCACCGGATTGGAATCATCCAACGACCGCCAGCTCTTGCGCGAGATGTACAATGCATGGCCGTTCTTCAAAAGCCTGCTCGACAACAGCGAGATGTCTCTCATCAAAGCGGACATGGATATCGCGGCTTTGTATGTGGAACTCGTCCCAGACCGCGAACTTGGAAAGGCCATCTACACTCGCATCCGCGAAGAATACGAACGCACGCGCACGGCTGTCCTTTCGATTAGCGGACATACTTCCCTGATGCAGTTGGAACCGATCACCCAATCTGCTGTTCAACTCCGTAACCCGTACGTAGACCCGCTCAACTATATTCAAGTTGAAGTCCTGCGCCGCTTGCGCTCCTTGAAAGACCCTGCAAGTCCTGAGATTGAGACCCTGCGCGACACAATGGCTCTTACCATCAACGGTATTGCGGCAGGGTTGAAAAATACTGGCTGATACTGGCTCTGAAAATCGCTTGCCAAATCCCCAACAGATTGGTATACTGCCGCCCATTATGTATAG
>JAEURE010000091.1 GCA_016789485.1 Anaerolineales bacterium
GGGCGGGTGTAGGTTCAGCGGAGATGCTTGAACAACCGATAACCTGGGTGGGAGTGTTGACGATAAGCGGTGTATTGATACTAACTGGCGTAGGTGGTGTCTGAGTATTGCTTGTACATGCGCTCAATGTCAAAATGCTTGCGCTAAAAATCAGAAAAAATATCAAGGTTCGCTTCATTTGGGATTGACTGCCTTCTGCAATTGATCGTATTTCCACATCCACGAAATCGTATTGACAAAATCTGCAAGAGATTTGCTTTGTGCTCTTAATGCCCGAACAGCTGGTCCCACAGGGTCTTCGCCTGCCGCGCCGCCAGGGACATCCGCGTACGCCCCGTGAAACGCAAAATATGCCTGGTTGATCTTGCGGAATAGATATCCATTTTGGAGGAAAACAAGGCGGCGTTCTTCCATGTATGCTTCCGCTTCTTCTATTTTCCCTTCCGCGAGCAGAGCATCGGCTGTGATGCGCGTTTCGTGCATTTGGGCGCGGAAGTCAAATTGAGGGCGGAGGAAATCTCCCGGCGTGGGGTGTTCCAACGGAAACGAGATCAGGCTCAGGCTTGGGGAAGAGGCGGTGACTGGATTTGAATCAGACTGAAGCGCAGTTATACGTTCCGGGTAAAAGCGTTCGATAACGAGTGCCCCAATCTCATCCCCGGCAATGGACGCGGTGGTTTCGTTCATGGTGCGAAGTTCGGGCGTTTCGTTATATACGATTCCGAGCGGACGCAGGGTCAGGTAGTTGTGAATCCATTCGTGAGCAATGGTGCTGAGAGTCCAATTCAGGTCAGTGGTTCGCTGGACCATGGTGGGGTACACGCCAACACCGCCGATGTTGACAACAAGTGAGGAGACATCGAGTCCCTTATCGACATCGTTTTCCAACTGAACTTGTTGGTCGATGGTTAAATCGGTGTTCACTGAAATATTTGCAGTTTGTTCAATGCGGTCGCGAGGCGAAATAACGAGCGCCATTGGCAATCGCGTGGAGTGATACCAGACATTTGGGAGTGGTTGACCAGCAGCAGTGAAACCAAGCTCCGCGAGAATTTGCGCAACCTGCTCCTGCAGTATGGCTTCGGCAAGCGGAGCAAGTTGGCTTTGTCTGAGATAATATTCATTAAGTTCGGCGCGCAGTGTTTGTGATTCTGTTTCCTTGTCTGTGACAGCCGGGTTTGCATACACCTGGGTAAGTTGGTATTCTTTTTCCAAAATGAGTTGTGTAATACGCAGGTTTTCATTGACAATCTGTTTTTGGGCTTCATGTCCAAGCGTGTATGGCACCCCAACGGAAGTCGCACGGATTTTAAGAACAGCGGCATTTGACATCCATGAGATGTAGTTGAATTCGATCTGGCGCGTGAAGGCGCGTACTTTTTCGATTGGATTCGTGAGAGACGGATTGCTGTAGCCTGCTACAAAACCAAGAATTAGAAGCGCAAGGGTAATCTCAAGTCCGCGTGCGATACGTTGAAACATGAGTTTGATTATAACAAAAGCGAAGGATGTGACCTAAAGGGCCACATCCTTCTTTTCAACGTACCTGCCCTCACAACAGGTTATTTCTTGTTTTTCAAATATTCATCGATTGCAAGTCCTGCTTTTCTTCCGCCTACCATGGCAGTGACAACCAAATCTGGGCCTGTGACACAGTCTCCACCGGAGAAAATACCTTCGCGCGATGTCTCTCCCGTAGACTTGTTTTTCACGCTGACCAAGCCCCAGTCATGAGTTTCGAGGTCTGGTGTGGTTTTGCTAATGATGGGATCAGGCCAGTAACCGAGCGCAAGAACCGCTGTGTCTGCTGCGACGCTGAAGTTGGAGCCTTCCACAGGAACGGGTTTGCGGCGTCCTTTTGCATCCGGCTCACCAAGTTTCATTTCAATACATTCCACAGCGGCGAGTTTTCCGTCAGCCCCTGCAATGAATTTTACAGGCTGGGTGAGAAAACGATATTTCGCGCCTTCTTCGCGTGCCATTTTTCGATCTTTCTTTCCGCCGGGCATTTCCTTCTCGGTGCGGCGATATAAACAAGTAACATCTTCAGCGCCGAGACGCAGCGCGGTTCGTAGACAATCGGAAGCTGTATCTCCGCCGCCGATGACTACAACGCGCCTGCCAATTTCCAGCGGTTTGCGCATATCCTCAGGAAGTTTTTCAGGTTCGATATTTCCGCGGATGAGAAAGTCTGTAGCTTCATATACACCGGCAAGGTCTGTGCCGGGAGTATCTTCCATTTTTGCATCAATTTCAGAACCGACTCCGATGAAAACAGCTTCAAAGCCTTCTTCAAATAACCCATCGATGGTTTTGTCTTTGCCAATGTAGGTGTTGGGTACGAATTTCACGCCGGCTTTCTCGAACTCCTCCCATTTTTCCTGCCAAACTTCTTTTGATAGTTTGAAATTGGGAATGCCATACACGAGCAGTCCGCCCGGTGCGGGCTTGGATTCAAAGATGGTTACATCGTATCCTTTTTGAACGAGAATGTCCGCGCAACCGAGACCGGCAGGTCCCGCGCCGACTATGGCAACTCGCTTGTTTTTTGATTCGCCAACTGGAATGGAGTGCCCGCTTGTGCGGCGTTCATAGTCCACTGTAAAGGCTTCAAGTTCGCCGCAAAGGACAGGCTTATGATGTTTGTTCAAAACACATGAACCCTGGCATAATGCTTCATGTGGACAGACGCGTCCGCATACTTCGGGCAGGGAACTGGTTTTGTGATAAATGCCGGCCGCTTCCACAAAACGTCCCTGCTCAATTAACCACATTGCAGAAGGGATGTCGTTTGCGGTTGGGCAAGCTACCATGCAGGGGGCAGGATCTGGACAATGGATGCAGCGGGCCGCTTCGACCATTGCTCGTTCAGGGTCAAACTCAATAACTACATCGTCAAAATCACAGGTTCGTACCTCAGGCGGACGTAGGTCAAGATCAAAGAACCGGCTGTTGGCGCGTTCTTTCCTGTCGATTGCCAAAAATTCGCTGGGTACAGCCTGCATGGTGCCTCCGAATCAATATCAACAACGTACATATAAGGTCTTGTGTGATGATACCCAAACTATTCGGACAGACATAGGCGTAAATGTCACAAAACCGCGAGACAATCGTCATAAGTTTCTTAGACAATTATTAATGTCAGCAAGCGATACGCTAAAATCGAGCGTACCTGAATTAAAATAGCTACACAATTTTTACACATTCATTTGATAAACTAGATTGAGTTGCCCGTAAGAATGTCTCATGGCGGGCTGACTGTAATTCTGGAGGATACCTATAATGAAACAATTTTTTTCAAGATTTTCCCGCAGGACCTGGGTCATTGCGGGAATCGTTTTGGTAATTGCAATATTGATTGCAGTTTTTGCGAACAGGGGCGGAAGTGAACCTGTTGCATTTCAAACCGAAGTCGTTGAGCGTGGAAATCTGGTCGCTTCTGTTGGCGCTACCGGGAGTGTTCGTGCGAGACAAAGTGCCACGCTTGTTTGGCAGACTAGCGGAATTGTTGATGCTGTTAATGTAGCAGTTGGCAGCCGCGTCTCTCGAGACGATCAACTGGCCAGCCTCGATAAAGCATCTCTCAGCCAGAACATTATCCTCGCCGAAGCAGACCTGGTCAGCGCCCAAAAGGCCTTGGAAGATTTGCTCTCTTCTGATACCGCTCGGCTGGAAGCTCAAAAAGCCGTAGACAGTGCTGAAAAAGCCTACGAAAAAGCCTACAATTGGCGCATGAAGCTTAACGGCAAAATAGATATCACAGACTACTATTATGATTTCGGCGTTTTAAAAATAAAACAGTATCGTGGATATGCTTCCGAGGAAACAATTGCACAGGCAGATAAAGACCTGGCTCTCGCAGAAGCCCGTCTGGAAGACGCCCGTCGCACCTATGAACGCCTTCTTGACGGTCCAGATTCCGCAGAGGTCGCGGCGGCAGAGGCGCGTGTAGCTGCGGCACAATCCACATTGAATATGGCATCTTTGATCGCTCCATTTGATGGAACGATCACACAGGCGAATCCCGCCGTGGGTGACCAGGTCACAGCAGGGACAGTCGGTTATCGGATTGATGATCTTTCCCATCTGCTGGTCGATGTTCAAGTCTCGGAAGTTGATATCAATAGTGTAACTGTAGGTCAGGCTTCTTCACTCACCTTTGATGCGATTCTTGGTAAGGAATATCATGGTAAAGTTGTGCAGGTGGGGCAAGCTGGGGATACTGTACAGGGTGTCGTAAGCTTTACGGTCACCATTGAATTGACAGACGCGGATGAATTGGTGAAACCCGGTATGACTGCCGCTGTCAATATCGTAGTGGAAGAAGTTAAAGATGTCATTTTGGTGCCCAATCGTGCTGTTCGTCTGGTGGACGGCAATCGGGTGGTCTATGTGCTTGTTAATAATCAACCTGTACAGGTTAAGGTGCAGCTCGGTTCTTCATCCGATGCAGAAAGCGTGGTTGCAAGCGGTGATATTAAGGAAGGTGATTTGATTATTTTGAATCCGCCTTCCTTTAACAATCCATTTGGAGGCTGATATGGATTGGGTGATCGAAGCGCATAACCTGACCAAAACCTATATGATGGGTGAATTCGAAGTGCAGGCGCTGCGTAATGTTTCGTTTAATATTGAGCGCGGCGAAATGGTTTCCATTATGGGACCTTCCGGTTCTGGCAAATCCACCATGATGAACACGCTTGGTTGTCTGGATAGACCCACTTCAGGTGAATATATACTTGATGGCGAGTCGGTTTCAGAAATGAATGACGACCAGCTTGCAAGTGTTCGCAATCGAAAGGTGGGATTTGTCTTTCAGAGTTTTAACCTGCTCTCGCGTTTAACGGCCCTTGGAAATGTTGAACTTCCATTGCGCTATGCGGGGATTACAGAAGGCCGCCGTGAGCGCGCTCAAGCCGCGCTGGAAGCTGTTGGATTGAAAGACAGAATGACTCATCGCCCTTACGAACTTTCCGGCGGTCAGCAGCAGCGTGTGGCGGTAGCCCGATCCTTGGTCAACAACCCTGCCATCATCATGGCGGACGAGCCAACAGGCAACCTCGACTCAAAAGTGGGCAAAGAGATCATGAATTTATTGCTCGCCCTGAACAAGGAACGCGGTACAACGCTCATTATTGTGACGCATGATCCTAACATTGCAGAGCAAACCCAGCGTGTTATCCGTTTGCGGGACGGCGAACTGGATTTGGATGTCACTGCTGAGGATAAAGGCAGGAAGAAATGAGTTTTACACAAGCAATTTTTGAAGCGCTTGAAAGTTTGAACGGCAATAAAATGCGTTCAGGCCTCACGGTGCTCGGCATTGTCATCGGTGTGGCGGCTGTGATTGCCATGCTTGCCGTCGGGAATGGCGCGCAGGCATCCATAACGGGTTCCATTTCCAGCATTGGCACAAATCTGCTGTTCGTTTTTAGCGGCAGTGCAGACGGTCCTCCCGGCGGACCCGGCAGCGGGCGCAGCGGCAATAATGACCGCCCACTAACGTTATCTGATGCGGATGCACTTAAAGATCCATTTGCCGCGCCTTCTGTGGAGTTGGTTGCACCTGCCATTCAGGGCAATGGCACATTGACTTTTGCTGGCGAAAATTCCACGACCACTATTTCAGGCGTAACTCCTGACTATGCAATCGTCCGCAACATGGAGTTGGCGGAAGGCGAGTTTATCAACCAGGAACATATCCTTGGGCGTATGTCTGTTGTAATTCTTGGACCTGAGTCTGCAATAGCAATATTTGGACATGCGGATGGAGTTGTCGGTGAGACGATTCGAATCGAAGGACAGCCTTTCCGGGTGATCGGTGTAACGGTTGCGAAAGGCGGCGGCGCATTTGGCAGCGAAGATAACGCGGCTTACATTCCATTTACCACTGCGCAAGCCCGCCTTATTAAGCGGGGCGTCCGTGATGAAGTGGATGTGATCTTCATTCAAGCCGTCTCCGCGGAGGCCGTTCCTTCGGCGTCTGAGGAAGTGTCAAACATTATCCGACAGCGTCATCGCACACCGATTGGAATTGACGATTTCACCGTCTTCACTCAACAGGATTTTCTCTCAACCTTTGCAACCATCACAGGTGTCCTGACGATTTTCCTTGGCGGTATTGCCGGTATTTCACTTCTTGTCGGCGGTATTGGCATCATGAACATTATGCTCGTCTCTGTTACCGAGCGGACACGCGAGATCGGATTACGCAAAGCTCTTGGCGCGCGCAAGAAAGATATCCTGCTTCAATTTCTAACGGAATCCTCTTTGCTTAGTTTGATTGGCGGAGTCATCGGCATCATGTTTGGCTGGTTGATTGCCTTCGTCGTTGGCAAGGTTGCCACAGCCACAGGAAATAATTTCACCCCCATCGTCGGTACGGACGCGATCATTCTTTCCACAAGTTTCTCTGCCATCATCGGCTTGTTCTTTGGAATCTATCCCGCCAGCCGCGCCGCAAACCTGGAGCCAGTCGAAGCGCTTCGCTACGAGTAATCATGTCAATTTTCAGGAAAGTTTCAATCACCCTGTTGCTTCTTGTTTTTGCGCAGGGATGCGTTTTCATGCCCGCAGGCGGACCACGCTTCAGTGAAGTTGAGCCAACGCTGACTTTGCAGGCGGCGATTTCGACAAATACTCCCATTCCTCCCTCTGCAACGCCTCTTCCTTCGCCGACAATTGTTCCAACGGCAACCATCATTGTCCCTACGCCTTTGCCTCCAGTCACCATCACCGCAGTGGACGGGAACATCTACATTCGCCGCGGACCGGGGTTGCCATATAACCAGATCGGTGTTTTACGAAAAGGCATGAGCACTCAAATCATCGCGCGGGATATTCTTTCCAATTGGGTGCAAATAAACATCCCAGACTCAGACGCTACGGGTTGGGTATCAATTCAAACGATGTATTCCAGAGTTGACGGCGACATGAACCAGTTACCCGATTTCACCTTTACCGAATGGCCCGTGCCTGCTTATATCAAAAACTGTACAGAACATGATATGTTTGTTGTGCCGGGGAATATTTATTTGTATTCGTTGTATACAAACGCTCAATATAAAAACGAAGTGCAGGTTGACCCGGGCACGTACACAGCCTATGATATGTTTCTTCCCGATGAGCCCCTAGCTCAAACTCTTGAGATCCGCGAGGGAGTGACGGGATATATCACGATCAACGGCTTGGGCGAAGGGCATAAATGTCCTTAAGATTCCAGCGAAGAAAATGATTGCCAGATCCCAAAGGCTTATTAAATCCCTTTGGGATTTTTTGTGTCTGTTTCGGCATTTCATTCGGCGGGAGGGTGCAAATAAATCCTGATTACGATACAATCATGCCGCAGGACGCTGGTCGTCAAATCGGAGAAAATGCATCAGAAAACAGAATCAAGTATCCGTTCGGTGGGCGGCGTTTTGTCGGTCATGTAAAATATTTTTAATGTGTGGGCTAATGGCTTGCACAAATCCCTCTGGAGGTTTCCATGTCTGAAAAGCTGAATCAGCTTAAGCAAATCCTTGGTGAAGTTTCTGATTTGGGTCACGCCGCAAGCGTGCTGAGTTGGGATGAGCAGGTGAACATGCCGCCCGGTGGAAGCGAAGCGCGCGGACAACAACTTGCCACATTGGGCAAGATCGTTCAGGAAAAGTTCACTTCTGACGAAGTCGGCAGTTTGCTCGAAGATCTGAAAAAGGAATACACCGATGTAGAGACTGACGATGGCGCGCTGATCCGCGTTGCCGCACGCGATTATAAAAAGGCAAAGCTTGTGCCGCCGTCATTCGTTGCCGAGCAGGCAATTGTTGCGTCAAAAGCGTTTGAAGCGTGGGTGGAGGCAAAAGGAAAATCCGATTTTTCGATTTTCCGCCCGCATCTTGAAAAGGTTGTGGATCTGGTGAAGAAGTATATTTCCTTCTTCCCGCCCGCCGACCATCCTTACGATGTTTTGTTGGACGATTTTGAGCCTGGCATGAAGACTGCTGAAGTGCGCGAGATCTTTGGAAACCTGCGTCCGAAGCAGGTGAAATTGCTGCAGGCCATTGCGGCTTCAAAACAAGTGAAGAATGATTTCCTACACAAAAAATATAACGAACAAAAGTTGTGGGGGTTCAGCGAAAAGATCATCTCAAAGTTTGGTTATGACTTTACCCGCGGACGGCAGGATAAAGCCCCTCATCCGTTCGAGACCACCTTCAGTGTGAACGATGTGCGCATCACCAACCGCTTCGAAAAACATGCGCCGCTTGCCACACTGTTCAGCGCCATGCATGAATGCGGTCATGCCTTGTATGAACTGGGCGTAAACCCCGAATACGAACGCAGTTCACTGGCCAGCGGCACATCGCTGGCGGTGCATGAGTCACAATCGCGCATGTGGGAGAACCTGATTGGCCGTTCGCTTCCATTCTGTGAGCATTTCTTCCCTGAGCTAAAGAAAGCCTTCCCGTCGCAATTGGATGGCGTGACTGCGAAATCCTTTTACAAGGGCATCAACAAAGTGGAACCTTCCTTCATCCGCGTGAATGCGGACGAGGCGACCTACAACATGCACATCATGCTGCGTCTTGAAATTGAGATCGGCATGGTGGATGGCAGTATTGCCGTCAAGGACCTGCCTGAGATTTGGAATGCAAAGATGAAGGATTATCTTGGCATCGTCCCGCCCAATGACGCGAAAGGTGTTTTGCAGGATGTGCATTGGTCAGGCGGCATGATCGGTTACTTCTCCACGTACGCACTGGGCAACATTGTCTCCGCACAATTGTGGGAAGCCATCAATAAAGATATCCGCGACCTTGAAGATCAGATTCGCAAAGGTAAGTTCGATGAGCTACTCGGCTGGCTGCGCGAGAAGATCCATGTCT
>JAEURE010000092.1 GCA_016789485.1 Anaerolineales bacterium
CAAAGCGTCGATTGTTTTTTCTCCGGCCAGAGCATTCGAAGGGTCCAGAGAAAGAAAATCCCGCTCAACAACCGAAAGAGGAAAGCGCTCAAATTGTAGTAAAGCGGATTGGAGCCAAACAGCGTGTAAGCCGGTATCATCACCAGCGCACGTAAAGGACGATCGATGGCGAAAATATCCCAAAATACGGATGGCCCGCGTGCGCCTGCGGCATACATCAAATACCAGTCATCGTTGAAATAACCGAACTTTGGCACAAAGACCAGATAAGCAATGCCTGAAATCAATGCAAGCAGTATATATTCAAAAAAAGAATCGCTGCGAAGAATTGACCTAATCTTTTGCATTTCCATCATCAATTCAAATTAATAACTTTGCCTGTGGAATTGGATTTGTGAATCGCCTCAACGAGATACTGCACCCGTACCCCATCCTCCAACGGACAAGTCGGCTCAGCCTTCCCATGCGTAACATCCACAAAATGTTTCATCTGGTCGAGGAACATTACGTTACGTTCCCAACCTTCCACAAGCGGATACGTTTGCCACTCGCCGCCAGCCTTGATATCCCTGCCCGTTGAAATGGCAAGCGATTCGGCGGACGCACGATAGATTCGGGTCGCTCCATCGGAAAGATCCCACTTGATGGTGCCCTTCGTCCCGATGATCTCAAAACGATGGGCCGGCGGCTGTTGGTTGAAGTCCAAATGCAGGTTGCCCAAAGCGCCGCTTTCAAAACGCAGACCGATCTCCGCAGTATCTTCTACATCCACTTCGAGGTCGCTCAGCTTGCCGGTGAATCCCCAGACAGATTTCACTTTCCCCGCCAGCCAGGGCAAATAATCCAGCGAATGACACTGCGTCAACACCACGCCCCCACCCAGGTCGGAGCGCGCGGCGTAGCCCTGTCGGTAATCCTCCCAGGGATGCCACGCTGGAAGATATTCCCCAAAATGGACGTGCGCAGAAATGATACGTCCGATCTCGCCATTTGAAATCAATTCTTTCGCACGCATCAAACCGGGATGAAAACGAAATTGAAAAGCGACAAGAACTTTTGAACCACTTTTTCTGGCGGCTGCCTCCAATTGACTCAATCCTTCGGTGGAACCGGAAATGGGTTTCTCGAGCAGGATGTGACACCCCGCCTCTGCCGCAGGGATGGCTGTTTCGAGATGCAAAGAAGTTGGGTTTGCAATGATGACAGCGTTCGGCTTATGTTTCTTCAGCGTTTCCCGCAAATCGGTCTCAACCGGATAGCCTGCAAGCTCATCATCAGGCAGGGTTGCCTTGCGTGTACGCAGCAGAACAATATCCTTTTCGCCGAGAGCGACCAGGTTGCGCATATGGCGGCGGCCAACAGAGCCAAGACCAACAATTAAGAATTTCATGAAACTCCCTGTGATTATCAAGTTTTCAAAAATACTGTTCTCAAGACAGTGTGTTATTTAA
This sequence comes from Anaerolineales bacterium, assembly GCA_016789485.1. Lineage (GTDB taxonomy): Bacteria > Chloroflexota > Anaerolineae > Anaerolineales > Villigracilaceae > Villigracilis. Next base: position 1,452 of record JAEURE010000092.1, read on the forward strand.
TATAGGGCGTATCTGCCGCAAGGAGAGTCTCAAGCAATTCCTCGCGTAATTTTTTGGCTATCTCAGGTGCTTCAGGATATAGATCACGCAGTTCTTCGCCATCTTCAGCCAAATCATACAATTCGAAAGAGTCTTGCGCTTCATACCCAGTGTAATAAATGAGTTTATAGGTGCCTTTTCTCATTGCCACTGTGGCTTTCGTGAGAGGCGCATAGGCCGGGTTACGCTTTGCTTCCACGGTAAAGGTGCTTCTTTCAAAATCCTCCACGCCGCCCAGCCCAGGGAGCAGTTTTCCTTCGGTTTGGGTCGGGATTGAATTCCCTGTTAATTGCATGAGAGTTGGGAGGACATCCACCGCATTTGTGGGAGCATGCACATCATGACGGATCTTCTGACCGGGGGCGGAAATCAACAAAGGGATATGAACAACCGGATCGTACAAGAGGGCTGTCGTGTGACGGGCTTCTCCACGCTCAAACATTTCACCATGGTCCGAGGTGACGATCACATAACTGTTTTCAAATACACCTTCCGCTTCCCAGGCATCAAAAAGCTTTCCAATTTCCCAGTCTAGAGAAGCAATATATTCATCATATCTCCGCCGAGTTGAAGTGAGCTTTGTCTCGGAAAAACCGTCCGAGAACCTGTGCACCGGTTTGGCGTTAGGCCACCAGCCATCGCCGACAAACTTACTGTCAAATCTTTCACTGGCCCGGTAGGGTGCATGGGGCGGGTAAAGATGCAAATAAGTAAAGAAGGGCTGAGGCAAAGCAGGTATCAATGAGGTGATGCCGCCAAACAAATCCTCCAGATTGAAGTAGATCGGGTATGTGGAATTATGCGGTAGCCCCATTGGATATCCCTTTGTGGCCAGACGAGCACTATCCCGATAATAGAGAGACCACTGCAGGGGACCCAAAACCAGAGAGGCAGGTTTGGCTTGCATTTGGAACATAAAGTCGTCGAGTGCGCGCAATGCCATATTTCTATCTTTGGGGAAATAATCATTCAGCAGAAAATTAAGTTTTCCAAACGCATCTGCCGGCAAAAAAGTATTGATATCATCCTGAAATTGCGAGACGACAAAGTTGGCCATCATACTTTGAGGAAAAGCCAGCCGATGGTAGTCTTCTCCAAAAGCACCAAAAATATTATCCCCGATCAGATCAGCCTTAACTCCAGCGCTGTAGTTAAGTGCGCGGCTTGTCCATGGATAAGTTCCAGTCAGCAGGGAAGCCGTACCTGGGATCGTATAATTTCCACCGGAATAATGCGAGTGATAGACCGTGGCATGATCTGCAAATCGCTCGAGGTTTGTTGTAGTTGGGCGCGGATATCCATACACAGATAGATTTGTGGCGCTCATCGCATCCAACAAGAGAATAATGACATTCGGCTTCGAAGAATCCCCCTGGTTTAGATTTTTCTCGGCCCATGAAGTGACAGCAGGAAAAAGAACGGCTGGAGCAGCTGCTCCAACCAGTTTCAAAAAACTGCGGCGGCTAATTTTACTCATGATATTTCCTTTGGTAAATTAAAATCGTTAAAAAATATTTCGAACCAGGATGACCAAAAGTGAAATCAAACTGACCGGGATCGAAATGTAGAGAAATACAATCAGCCGATCCGAAAGTTCAGTCAATATCTTGTCAAGCACGCCGATCCAATCCACAAGGAAGACCGTGATAAGAATTCCTGCGAGAATGAATGGTGTCCGATAGACTAGTTCCAAAGGAAATGGATTTTGATAATGAAGATGGTTATCAAAGTACATTAAGTAACCCAAGCTGAGAGCTGTCAATAATGCGCCCTTTGTTACAAATTTTTCGTAAAACCATCTTTTAGGGAGAATAACGCTCATAAAGATTGGCACAAGGAGCACCAGAACGCTTTCAATCAAATTGACAACCATCATATATGCAAATATGACTGCGATCTCTCCAGCAGAAGAGTAATAAAGCCAGCTTGGAAATCTCCAAAAGAAGCGGGAGAGGGACCAGGCATAAATCATCACAACAGCGACTGCATAAACCGGGGCAATTTGTTCTAATTTGGGGAATTTTCGAACAAAGTTCAAAATCACTACCTTTCGTATTAATTGTTGATTATACCAGTCGGATTCTACGGGATATTTTAGCCATCTCAGGCGGAAAGATATAGAATCCGTTATACAGGCGAATTTTTTTACTTCTTACGATACGGCTTGTCGGCGTCCAAAAATGTCTCTAGCAATTCTTCTTTTAACTTTTTAGCAATTGCAGGCTGGGCAGGGTATAAGTCTTCCATTTCTTCAACGTCCGATTCCAGGTTATACAATTCAAACGAGTCCGTTCCTTCATACCCCGTATAGTAAATCAGCTTATGTGTGCCTTTATACATGGAGACAGTTGCAATATGAAGAGAGCCAAAAGCCGAGACTCTTTTAGCCTCCACAGAAAATGTGCTGCGTTCAAAATCTTCCAGGCCGCCCAAGCCGGGCAGGAGATCACCCTCTGCCCAGTCTGGCATAGAACCACCTGTCAATTGCGCGATGGTTGGCAACAAGTCCACAGCATTGGTGGGAGCATACACATCCTGACGGTTTTTTTGTCCCGGGGTCGAAATCAATAAGGGGATATTTGTGACGGGAGCGTACAACAGAGGAGTTGTGTGAGCGACTTCTCCACGTTCAAACATCTCTCCATGGTCAGCTGTCACGATCACATAGCTGTTTTCAAAAACGCCTTCTTTCTCGAATACGTCAAACAGATTCCCAATTTCCCAATCGATAGAAGCAACATATTCATCATAAAACCTGCGGGCTGATTCAAGGCGGGAATTGGATGAATGACTTGAGAATCGATGAACCGGCTTTCGAAGGGGATGAAAATTATCAATGAACTTGCGGTCAAATCTGCTGGCTGCCCGGTAGGGAGCGTGAGGCGGATACAAATGGAAATACGCAAACGTTGACTTTAAGTCCGGCACCAGAGAAGCCAAACCATCAAATAAATCCTCCAGCCGAAAATACAAGGGGTAATTCTCATTGTTAGGGACTCCCCTTGGGTATCCGTCAGAGGAGAGGCGGGCTGCATCTCTAAAATACATTGCACTCAACAAGGGGGCAAGAAAAATAGAGGCCTGTTCATGCTCTTTGAAAACAAAATCATCCAACGAACGCACCGCCATATTCTCATCATTTGAGAAACTCTCCCCCTTTAAGTAATCCAATGTCGCATAGGTACTGGACGGCAGGAATGTATCAATGTCATTTGCAAATTGAGAAACGATCAAATCTGACCAAACATTTTGGGGAAATGCCAGGCGGCTATATCCAGACCCAACTGAGCGAAAAATGTTCTTATCAACCACATCCTGCCGGACCATCCCTCGGTGATTAATTGCGCGGTGCGTCCAGGGATATGTTCCAGTTAATAAAGACGACGTGGCAGGAATGGTGAAATTAGCGCTTGCGTAATGGGAATGATAAACAATGGAGCGCTCTGCAAACCGCTCCAAGTTGGGAGTGGTCGGGCGCGGATATCCATATACCGAGAGGTTGCGGGCACTCATTGCATCAAACAGGAGGATGATCACATTTGGCTGCTCGCTGCCAGACTGCCCGAGGGTTTTATCTGCCAGGGAGACGATCTGCGGAAACAAAATTGCTGGCGCTGCGCCCCCAAGCATTTTTAAAAAACTGCGACGGTCAATTCTAGACATGAAATTTATCCTTTTTACAGCGCATCAAAAAATATTTCTAAGAAGCACAACAACAACGGCTACCAAACTCAAGGGAATGGAAAGCAAAAGAAAAACCTGGAGTTGTTCAGCCAGCCATTCCAAAAATCGTTTTAGAAATTTTATTCGGGCGAGCAGAAAAACAAGCAGGAGAATGACAGCTAAAACAACAGGCGATAATCTAAAAAGCTCGTAAGGAAATGGTTCTTCCGTATTAATGTGACCAGCAATATAGTATGCATATCCCAGCCCCATGGATACCAATAAAACCCCTTTTACAACAAATTGTTCAAAAAAACACCTGGACGGAAGAAACAGGCTTAATAAGATCGGAGCGGAAATCAAAATCAGGCTTTCGATCAAATTAACCGTCAACATATAGGAAAAAACCACCCCTATCTGCCCGATGGTCGAATAGTTTGCCAAACTAGGCACTCTCCAAAAAAAGCGAATCATCGAAAATCCGTAAACGACGATCACAATGACAGAGTAAACCGGTGCCAGTTGTTTTAGAGAAGGGAAACGACTTAGAAAACGCATAGTACACTACACCACATCTTTCTTATAAATTGCGCACAATCCGCAATACCGCCAATCAAACTTAAGTCTGAAGGAAGAAAAAAATTATACCTTTTAAAATTCAGGGATATTCCTTTTCACCAACTCAAATCCTTTTCGTAGTCCCATTTGACCAGCATCTCCCCAGCAACTTCCTTGAAGATGGATTTGTCTTTTTCAGTGAAGAGACGATTCCAATTTCCTGCCTGCCCTTTTGGAAGGAAAGAAGCGATTCCTTCATTACGTTTGGACTGCCACTCCTCATCGGGGTTCGACGACATCTCAACTTTTATTACCTCTCTTAAAGTACCATCAATTGTTTTGACACCAAGGAAATTCCAGAGTTTGCTCATTTCATCGAAGGGAGTTGCAAGCAAATCCTCGTAGCGCATTCCAAAATAATTTTCGTTGAACAGCCTTCGGCCTTCTTCTTCGGTTTCCAGCAAATCCATCACCCAGCCGCCCGCCACACGGCGGATGAATGTCTCCGTAAAAATGGAACGGCGGCCGTCTGTAAATTGGGACTGGTCTTTACGAAGATCTTCAATAATGCGCTTATCCTCGGAAGTCAGGAACTTGGATTCTTCTACAAAATTTCGAAAGCGTTCCGAAACCAGAACATCGCGTCCATCACGAACGATGTACACCAGCTTGCCGTCGGGATAGACTGCGTGCATATCGCGCACGGCTTGCCCATGAATTGTGGATGAGGGGCTTTTATCGCCAACGATCAACTTGCCTTCACGGACGGCATCGCGCTCCATGATGAAATCAGCGGCGGATCGGAGAACAAGTGGAGACAGGTCGCGTCCTTGATTCCAGCGGTTGGATTTGCGCGTCAGCCATTCCTCCGCTTCAGGGGTATTGACCAGTGACTTGAGCAACGGCTGGCGAGTAAAGAAGTGCGCTTGATAATTTCCGTGGACTTCGGGATGCAATTTTACGAGCCGCAGAAGCAGCGTAGTCCCCGAACGAGCGTGACCAAAGATAAAGAATTTCTCGCGCGGAAAGAATTGCTTAATCTCGGCCACTTCCTCGGGCGTGATAGCAGGGATGGGATTGCGTTTATTCTTTTTAGGGTCGCCTTTGATGAGGATGCGGGCAGCTGCCTTGAAACGGGATAGCATTAGTGGAACTCCTGTTTGGAAACTACGAACATTGCGAGTATATCGCTATCTCTTCCAATTCAACATGACCAGCCCCGCCAGGCAAACGAAAATTCCAACGATGTTAACCCAGGATATCTTATCTTTGAAAAAGATCATGGCTACGGGGAGCAAAATCAACGAGGCGGCCACATTGACGAGAACTGCAGCAATACCAAGATTCCAGCCAGCACGATAGGTCAGCAGAAAACCGAATTCGATTCCGACAACAGCAATGGCGAGCAGGAAACTGGCCCAGTTGAGTTTCTTTAACTCGGCGGCGAATCCCTTGTCGGCGGGGAAAAGAAGCGCGGTCATTAATGTCACGCCGAACGCCACAGCATACGTCACCAAAAGGGACACCGAAAAATTCACGTTCGACGGAGTGCTTTTGGCGACGAAATGATACAACGCGCTGGAACAGATCGCCAGCGTGATGGAAAAATAAAAGAGAAACATAGAGCTTTTTTCTTTCACGGAAGTCTTCAAAACGCTACTTAAGGGTGATGGTTTCTTTAGTGATGACAACATGATATGTCGGAAGAGAATCTGGCATACACAAAAGAGCGTCTCCCGTTCTGGCATTGGAAGGCTCAGGCGCAGTGATCCACGCATATCCCCAGTAACAACCTGTCAACACCTTGGCAGAAACTGTATCCCCCATACCTAACGAGAATGAATAAGTAAAACATTCGCCCTTATCGTTGGGCGTATTCATTCCAAACGACAGATTTACCTGTCCCTGTGATTGGTTTGTGAACTCAACATTCGTCATAGTTCCCAGTGGCTCTGCAACAGGGATTTGATTGCAAGTATCGGTTGTGGGAGCGGCGACAGTAGCCTGCACAAGCGGTGGAAGCGTCGGCAATATGGGCTGCAATATGGCTGTAGGTTCGGGCGTATTCGTGGGCGGGACGAGCGTTGCCGTCGGAAGAGCAGCTTGCGTTTGAGTGATGGCGATCCATGCATCTGCAACTGCTGTGTTAGCAATATCCTCGGCGCTCATGGTCGGCTCGGCGGAACCGCAGGCAACAAGGGAGGTGATCAATACTACTGAGACGATATACAGAAATTTCTTTTTCATTTGTTCTCCAGAACCCCATTTTTACCATGAAACAGGCGTCTCGATATGGAACGGAAAACAGCGTTCCCGCTCCACCGCCTGTAAATTTATACTTTTAGAATTTTCAATATAAATTCCGCCGTCCGTTTGCCAGACGTTCCATCGGTAAACGTGATCTCGTTTTCGATGAATTTTTTCCTCTCGACGGAGTCAACGCTTCGGTCTTGCAGGTATATGTTCAGCGCCTCAAGCAGTTCTTTTTCATCCGTAGCGACTCTCCCTGCTTTGGCTTCACGGAATCTCTTATGCGTAGGCCAATCACCGATCTCTTTCAGTGATAGAGAGAATTTCTTCGGTTTATTCCATCCGCCAGGGATATCAATCGTCGCGGCGATCATCGGCGTGTCGTGGACGGCAGTCTCGACCAACATTGTTGAGTAAACAGTCACCACCACATCTGAATACGCCATCATGGACGATTTCTCGTCCATGTCTTCGCCGCCGTAGTAGCCGAGTGACCCGCCCAATGCCACAGGCTGGACGACATGCACGTTGGGATATTTCTTCTCCAATTCAAAAACCTGTGCGCGTTCATCGGCAAAGATCTTCGGCTTGTCTTGAAAGTGACTCGGATGCAAGCGGATCAACAACTGCGAAGGTTCTGCTAATAGATCAGATGAAACCAATTTCGCTAGCGCTTCGATGTTTGGAAAGTTCGGCGCGAAGTGGACAAAACTGCTGGCATACGAAATCAACTTACGCTTGGGATCAAGTCCGTGTAGTTTGAAATACTCGTCACGCGGCATGAGCCATTGCTTGCGGAAATATCCGTCATACGATGGAATGCCGCCAATGTTCACATGCTCGGGATTCCAAT
>JAEURE010000093.1 GCA_016789485.1 Anaerolineales bacterium
TTTCGGGAAGCAGTATCATGGATTACGTCCGCGATGTGGCGGACGTGGCAAACGCGCTTCCGACTCCCCCGGTGCTGGTCGGTCATTCCATGGTCGGATTCATCGTCCAGAAATATCTCGAACAAAACAATGCCCCTGCAGGAGTCCTGCTTGCTCCCGCGCCTCCCTTTGGTGTTTGGCATGGAACCTGGCTGGTCTTCAAGCACAGTCCCCTGACTTTATTGAAGATCCTCACCCAATTCCGCCTTGCGCCCGTGGTGGAAACGCCCGAAAGCACACGCTGGGCATTTTTCTCACACGACATTCCCCGCGAGCAATTGCTCAAATATCACGCCAACATGAACGACGAATCATTCCGCATGTACCTGGATCTGCTTGGACTGAATCTTGTCAACACAAAAAAAGTGAAGACACCGCTGCTTGTCCTTGGCGCAAGGGACGATACCGTCATCTCCAATGGTGATGTGGAAAAGACAGCCAAAGCCTACAATACGCAAGCCGAAATCTTCCCGAACATGGCGCACGATATGATGCTCGAAGCGGGCTGGAAACCGGTTGCCGAAAGAATATTGAATTGGTTGAAGGAAAAGGGAATATAAAAAATGTAGGGGCAAGGTGACCTCGCCCCTACTATTATCCGTAACGAACCGCCTCGCAGCGTTCACAGTCCTTTCGGCTGCACAACAAAGCGTAGGGGTTTTCGTGGATCATATCGATCACAACTTTTATTAAACTCTTCAAATGAACTGCCTGCACCAGCGCGCCGTTGACTTCCACGCGGCGCGTATATTTTTCCACGAGAGGGGCAATGGCATTGAATCCCTCCGAGTCTCCGGGAAAGCCGGGACATTCGACCACTTTATCCTTCATCAACGCCCAGCGGATGAATTGCATGCGTCCCGCCAGTTTCTCTCCATAGTGAATGCTGGTGTTGACCATGTGATCCACGCCCAGCAGCAGAACCCAGCCATCCTGCTCGGCAAGCGCGGCAATGGGAGCGAACGGTTCATAGATCGTCTGCGTGTTGAGGACCGCATCCGCGTTGATGCCCACAAAAGATTGGATGGGATGCATGGAACGTTTTGCCTTCGGATGTTTGCGCAGCACTTCGGGCAGAATGCCCATTAACGGGTCAACAGGCATATCGGCATGGAAGGGTTCCGCCATTTTATTCAAGTCTGTTTGGCTGCCATACGTGATGCCGTTTTGGGGCGGCCCCACTTCCGGGTTCAACATGGATTTGTACGTAAATGCCGGCATGATGATCCCGCGCGTGGAATCCAGCAATGCGGAGAGCATGTCATTCGCATCCACGGAGCCGAATGCGCGCAGAGATGCGTGGGCAATCACAAGGTGTTTGCTCAGGCTCAATTTGGAAAAAGCAGTTTTGAGTTCAGAGAAAGAAGCGGGCAATCCTACTTCCCTTTCCAATTTGGTTTACGTTTTTCAATGAAGGCTTGCATGCCTTCCTTTTGATCTTCCGTAGAAAACAGCGGATAAAAATTACGCTTCTCGGCCTTGAGTCCCTCAGTGAGTGTGGTCTCAAACGCGGCGTTGACGGCATCCTTCGCCATGCGCACAGCCATTGGCGCGCGTGAGGCGATCTCTTCCGCAAAAGCAACAGCCGCATCGAGATATCCCTCCACAGGCACAACACGATTCGCCAGGCCAAATTGCAGTGCCTCATTTGCAGAAAGTGTGCGGTTGTTGATGACCATTTCCATGGTGAGGTTTTTTCCGATCAGCCGCGCAAGCCGCTGCGTGCCGCCCGCGCCTGGGATGACACCGATGGTGATCTCAGGCTGGCCAAACTTGGCAGACTCGGATGCGATGACCATGTCGCACGAAAGAACAAACTCGCATCCGCCTCCCAATGCCCAGCCTGATACCGCGGCGATGACCGGTTTCTTGATCTGGCGGATTCGGTCCCATACCTCCACACGCCCTTCCGTGATCATTTGAACGGGAGTGGCGTCAGCCATCTCTTTGATATCCGCGCCTGCGGCAAATGCTTTTTCATTGCCTGTGACAATCAAAGCGCTGATGGTTTCATTTTTGTCAAAGGCTTCGAGCGCATCGAATAACTCGTTCAGCATGAGTATGTTGAATGCATTCATCGCCTGCGGGCGGTTGAGCGTGACGATGCCCACATGTCCGCGAATTTCTGTCAATACTGTTGTATAGGTCATGGTTCCTCCAGGGAAATTTCAGTTGAATTATAAGGGATGAAGTCTATGCTGTATAATGCGACGGACGAGGCATCTGTATGATATTTCCTGAGTGGACACTTGGCAACACGATCATCTATGGTTTTCTGGCATTGGCGGCAATTTCGGTGGGACCGCTGGAATATTTTGGAAGGGCGATGATGGCGTATAGTAAGTTTCGCCCGGCCAGTGGAATTTCCACACGGGCGGGGATGGTGATCTTATATTCCGCTCCGCTGGCTGCGCTGGTAGTCTCGGCTCTGTCGTATCTTTCCAGCCCAACGACCATTCAATGGATCGTCTTTGCATCGGTATTCATTCACTTCGCCAAGCGAGTCCTTGAATCGCTTTTCCTGCATAAATATTCGGGACCCATTAGCCTGTTCACCACCTTGATGATCGCAGGCTTTTACTCTCTTGCGGCTTTCATCATCGGCTGGCTCAACCGCACGCCATTACAGAGCATGGACACATGGTTTTACCTTGGGATGGCATTCTTCGTCCTCGGCATTATTGGCAATTTTATTCAGCACAAAAAATTGTCCGACCTGAGAAAAGATTCCATGGAATATAAAATTCCATCCGGTGGACTATTTGATTACGTCGTCTGTCCACATTATCTTTTTGAGATCATTACCTGGCTGGGAATTTTCCTGCTCTCGCGTCATTTGGGAACATTCCTTGTGCTGCTCTTCATTGCTGCCTACTTAAGTACGCGCAGCATCCGTACACTGGCATGGTACCGTGAAAAGTTCAAGGATTTCCCTGCAGATAGAAAAGGCATCATTCCTTTCGTCTTATAACCCATACTTAAACCCTGCAGAAATTGCTCAGGCTCTCAGGGTTTTATAAAAAATAGAATGGAGATTTAATATGCTTATCCTGCTCATTGCCCACTCGTTCCTTCGCTGGCTGATCGTGCTCGTCGCCGTGATCGCCATCGTCAAATTTGCGCTTGGCTGGCTGCGCAGCGGAGAATTCAAAAGCATGGACCGTGGACTCGCTTCCGGTTTCAGCGGCCTGCTAGACCTGCAAGTCACCATCGGACTCATCCTCATGATCTGGACGGGTCTTGCCGGCGTCGGCTTTCCCATGTTCCGCATTGAACATGCCACCACCATGATCATCGCAGCCGTGGTAGCACACCTGCCTGCGCGCTGGAAAAACGCCGCCGATACCATCCGCTTTCGGAACACCTTGTTCTGTATCCTCGCTGCCTTGCTGCTGGTATATGTTGGAGTGATGCGTCTGCCGGGTGGGTGGAGCAGGTAAACGTTAAGAAAGAAGCGGCTGTTTTCCATCCATTTTTATTTCTCATTTTGTATTAATCCATGATAAACTTTGCCTACGTTCAGGCTGGAACGTTGATACATTTGGAGAAGAGATGGAAAACAAGCTATATGTAGGCAACCTGCCCTACGCCGCTACTGAAGATGAACTCAAGGATCACTTCAGTCAGGCTGGAAACGTCACCTCTGTTGCTTTGATCAAAGACCGCGCAACAGGACGCGCCAAAGGTTTCGGATTTGTCGAAATGGCAACTGCCGAAGAAGCGCAAAAAGCCATCAGCATGTTCAATGGACAGGACTTCATGGGACGCGCAATTACCGTCAATGTTGCCAAGCCCCGTGAAGAGCGCCCTCGTAATTTCGACAGAAATCGCGACGGCGGCGGGCGGAACCGCTACTAGAAAAGATCTCCAGCCCTGAACAGAAAAGAAATCAACAGCCCCGCGTTTGCGGGGCTGTTATTATTGGGGGATGAAACGAATCCTTTTACTCGGTCCCATTCTTTTTGCAAGCGTCTTAACCGTACTTACATTTGTAAAATATGATTTTCTAAAAAGCCTGGGCTGGCATCCCATCAATGACCCAACCTTCGACTGGCCCAGCGGACTCGCTCTTGGGAGCTATGGCTGGGTGATGACGGCGACTTTCATCGTCAGCGGGATTCTGATGGCGCTGCTCGCCTTCCGCCTCTTTCTGGACTTGCAGCCTGCCCCTGCCTCCAAAGTTGGAACTACCCTGTTTGTTTTTGCTGGTCTAGCCCTCGCCACTTTGGCATTCACCACAGACCCAACCATCCGCACCACTCCCGCCACCTGGCATGGACGATTGCACGATTTATCCTTTGTGCTGCTCGGTCTCACACTCTTCCCCGCCATGATCGTGCTCGGCTTCGCCTTCCGTCAAAACGAAAAATGGAAAAATTTGTCCACATACACCTGGCTGACACTGGCGCTCGCCGCTCCCGCCTTCGCGCTCAAAGGCGCAGCGTTTTATGTGTTCCTGCTCGCCATTCTGGTATGGAATGAAGTGGTGGCAGTGAGGTTGAATAAAACGTAAGGGGCTCCTTAAAACAAAACTGTCCCCGAAATCAATTTCGGGGACAGTGATTTGATGACTACTAAAAGCCGCTGTCGAACAGAACATTCTTAAAGCCCAACGCGTTGAAAAATTTGATCAGGTAGGCTTCAGCATTCGCCTCGCCCTGTGCAAGGATGCCATCTTCCAACGCAGCCTTGCGGATCTCATCCTCTGCGGACTGACGGGCAATTGTCTCAAGGTCTACATTGCCTTTGGTGAGCAGACCCGTATCGCGGTCATAGACATAGGATTTTTCATTGTCGAGCGTAGCAATAAAAATCTCTGTGGGAGGCAGGCGCACATACAGTACACCGTTTTCCATACGCATATCACTCGGCTGCATTTTTTCCATGTCAATGCCTGCGATCACAATGCCGTGAGCCACGAATAAAAGTTTGTCGCCAAACGCAAAGCCAAACGTCCCCTGCCCAATTTCGGCAGTGATCACCTTTTCAATACTGTATTGGATCGTCTCCAAACGAGCCAGCGCGCGGATCTCATTGATGTACGTCACCGGGTCGGGGATGATCGTAGGTGTGGGATTCATCAACTGCGAGACCTGAGTCTGCAGCGACTCGTTCGCCTGGTTCACCTGCTGGAAGGGAGCCGTCGCAGCCGCGGCGCTCTCGCGCACCGTCTGTACGATAAAATAGACGCCTGCTGCCAGCACCGCTAAAATAAGAATGGACATGATCGTGCTAAATGTGTTTTTCATAGTTACCTCTTAATAACTTGTCTTATTATAGCAAGGTCATTATGATTGTGCGCATACAGTCTTGAAAGATGAAAAAAGTCTTAGTTGCATTTTCCCTCGTACTTTTTGGATGTTCATTCCCCCTGCGGGTGACGTTTGGAACTCCCACGCCGATTCCAACGCCCATAGAGACACCGTCTCCCACACAAACGCCTCTCACCCCGCCCGAATATGGAACCGAACAAAATCCATTGATCCTCGCCCTGGCTCCTTCCTCGCGCCCCGGTGACGAAGTCATCGCGGCAGGAGATGTTATCGCCGCATTTATCCAACAGCGGACGGGGTATCGCGTGGTAACTGTCATCCCTGTTTCCGAGGAACTCCTCGTAGAAGCCTTTGACAAGGGCAATGCTCACATTGGCTCGCTTTCGCCGTATGGCTATTTGCTGGCGCGTGACAATAATTCGGTCTCCGCCATCCTTGCAAAATTGCGGGACGGGAAAACCTTCTACGGCGCGCAGATCATAGCCAACCGCACCAATGATTTCATCTCATATTTTGACGAGGCCCGCAACGAAAACAGTACAGATGCCGCTACTGCCTTAAAACAGTTCAATGAAAAGAAAGCCTGCTGGAGTGACCCAGTTTCTCCGTCAGGGTATGTGGTGCCGCTCGGGCTGTTGAATCAGGCTCAGGTCCAGATACGAAGCGGTGCGTTCCTTGCGGGTCAGCCAAGCGTGGTACGCGCCGTCTATGTGGATGACATCTGTGATTTCGGCGCGACCTTCATCGATGCGAGAAAATCACCGGCGCTCGAAGCGGATTATGCCGATGTGGTGGACAAGGTTATTGTGGTCTGGCGTATTCCCGAAATTATTCCATATGAAAATATCTCGATCTCGACCAGGCTGCCGATTGAAATGCGGCGTGTCATCCAGCGCGCATTCATTGACCTGATGCTCACGCCCGAAGGCAAAACCGCCATGCAAACCGTCTATGGTATGGATGAGGTCCAAATTGTGGAGGACGCAGCCTATGCTGAGTTTTCAGCGTATGTGAAGGCTTCGGGGTTGAGCCTGCTGGATTTGATAAAATAATGTGAATGTTGAAAAAGCTATTTAAATTTATCTGGCGCGCGCTGCTTGTATCGGGCGTATTGACTGCCATTGCCTTGTTTCTGCCAAAGTTTGTCGTGCTGCTTTTCGCCTCGCCGCGCTCATTCAGCGTGGACGATGTTCCCCCAGCCCGCGTTGCAATTGTCTTTGGAGCGGGGCTGCTGTACGATGGTTCAGCCGGGCCTGTATTAAGCGACCGCGTGGAAACCGCCGTGAAGTTATATCAACAAGGCAGGGTTGAAAAGTTGTTGATGAGCGGCGACAACCGTTTCATCGAATACAACGAACCCGAAGCCATGCGGCAATACGCGCTCGAACGCGGCGTGCCCGATAAAGATATCGTTCTGGACTACGCAGGGCGCCGCACGTATGATACTTGTTACCGTGCAGAGCATATCTTTCAAGTGGATTCTGCGATCCTCGTCACGCAAGCCTTCCACCTGCCGCGCGCCTTGTTTTTATGCAATTGGTTTGGCGTGGAAGCCATCGGCGTGGAATCAAATAACCGCTATTTCCTGAAGCGCTCGCGCATCTATTGGAATACCCGCGAATTGTTTGCCAATTTTCAAGCCGTGTGGGATGTGATGGTTACAAAGCCCCTGCCCGTGCTTGGAGACATTGAACCGATACACTAAAATGGAGAACGTATATGACTCGTGATGAAGCCCTTGCCCTTGTTCGTGAATTTGTCAAAAATGAAGGATTGGTGCGCCATATGCTTTCCGTGGAAGCCGCCATGCGTTTCTACGCCGAAAAATATGGTGAAGATGTTGAGCAATGGGGACTCATTGGTCTGCTGCACGACTTTGATTGGGAAATTCACCCAACTTTGGAGGAACATCCGCAGGCGGGCGCGCCCATGCTGCGCGAACGCGGCGTGAGCGAAGAGATCATTCAGGATATCCTGAGCCATGCCGATCACATGGGAATGCCGCGTGACACGCTCCGCAGAAAAGCCATCGCGGCATGTGATGAAGTGACAGGTCTCATCACTGCCGTTGCACTGGTGCGTCCATCGCGCTCATTGTATGACCTTGAAGCCTCTTCCGTGAAAAAGAAGTGGAAGGACAAAGCCTTCGCCGCAGGCACCAACCGCGAAGAAATGGAACATGCCGCCAGAGAATTCGGCGTGGAACTTTGGGAACATGTCGGCAATGTCATTCAAGCCATGCGCAGGATCGCGCCAGACCTCGACCTGGTGGGGAATATTCAGAAATAGTGAGTGTGATAAACAGCAAAAAGCCCGCATAGAAATATGCGGGCTTTTTAAAACTTGAAAAGTCAGGGCCTCAACAACCAATCCATGGCTTCTTCAACGTCCTTGAAGACTTGGTACGGCAGGCTGCGGTTACGGGCAGCCGTCTCAAAGAACAACATGTCTTCTTCCAACCCGGTATCTTCCGTCGAATAAACAATTGCCGCCTTGGCACTGGTCTTGTTAAATTTCTGTCGCTCCGCCCGCATTTCCTTGGCACGCTCAAAGATCTGAACCATGGGAAGTTTGAAACGAAGTTCGCGAATATCCAGCAGCACCTTTTGCATTCCTGTTGTGTCCACCATTTCCATGATCCTGCGGATCATGGTGTCATCCACCCCGGAGTCCCATTCCCCTCTGGCAACCGCAATGACGATTTTATTCTCTTCGTCCAATCGGATGAGGTATTCCATGGACAACCTTTCCCAAGCCGCTGATGATTTCTTTTTGGATTATATCGCCGAAACAAAATATGAAAAGACAAATTATCAAAACGGATTGAAAAGATTTCCAAATTCCATATAATCAATTTATGTGGATCAAACGCCTCGAACTCCCAACCGTTGACCTGATTGCCCAGCGTGATTTTTACGCCTACGT
The DNA here is from genome assembly GCA_016789485.1 of Anaerolineales bacterium. Lineage (GTDB taxonomy): Bacteria > Chloroflexota > Anaerolineae > Anaerolineales > Villigracilaceae > Villigracilis. The sequence continues at coordinate 8,238 of JAEURE010000093.1, forward strand.
TTTGGATTTACCCGCCCACCTCGAAGACGATTCTCTGCTCGTCAAAGCCGGCAAAACGGACATCCTCTTCACTCTGGCCCCCGCAGACTGGACGGGAGCATATCATTTCTGCTTCAACATCCCTGAAAACCAGTTTCCCCAAGCCAGGGTTTGGCTCTCGAAGCGCATCCCGCTTTTGAAGGATGCACAGGGAAAGGATGAATTCCATAGCGAGACCTGGAATGCCACGTCTTTGTATTTCAAAGACACGGCGGGAAACATCCTTGAATTCATCGCAAGGCACGATCAGAAGAACGCGGTTGAAATTCCATTCAATGGCGAACAGATTTTGCAAGTCAGCGAGATCGGCCTGCCTTCACAGGATGTGATCGCATTTGCCAAAGAGTTGTGTGAAAAACTGGGCGTTTCTGTTTACAAGCAGGAACCCAACGAAACCTTCACGCCGATTGGTGATGAGGATGGCTTGTTCATCCTACCGATCGAAAACCGCATCTGGTATCCTAATACCGGCGTCCCTGCGCGCATGCTGTCTGTGAGGGTGGATTTTGAAGTG
>JAEURE010000094.1 GCA_016789485.1 Anaerolineales bacterium
AAGAAAAATGATAAGCATTGAACCACAAAGGCTTGCGCGATGAATTTAGAATTGTACTTAAAACCTTCGGGACGATTCTTTAGGAGGCTTGATTTGTCCGTTCACCGCGCTTCATTCGACCTTCAACCTGCTTCGCCATTTCGGCTTGACCTCACTGTTTGGACTCTGCGCCGCCGCCCCGACAATCTCTTTGATCGCTGGGACGGAAGAACGTATCGGCGTGTGTTGATCACGGACGACAACCCGTTTGAAATCGCAGTGACTCAATGTGAAGAATCAGAAAACCTGCGCATCGTAGTGACAGGAATAAGATTAACTCCCAGCCTGAAGAATTATGTCACTGCAGCGCTGGAGCGTTTGCTTGGAATCAAGATTGACATGCAAAAGTTATATCGCCTGAGCAAGAAAGATCAATGGCTAAAACCGCTCGCGAATCAATTTCAAGGTATGAAGCCGCCGCGTTTGCTGACTCCGTTTGAAGCCTTGGTCAACGCCATTGCATGCCAGCAGTTGACTCTCACGATGGGTATCCGCCTGCTCAACCACCTGACCGAAGCGTACGGTATGGCGCTCAAAACGGTAGCAGGAAGCGTCCACGCTTTTCCACGTCCGCAAGATTTGGCAAATGCCGACATCGAAGACCTACGAAAGATGAGTTTCAGTTATCAGAAAGCCCGCTACCTGACGACCATCTCGCGCCTCATCGTGGATGGTGAACTTGACTTTGATGAGATCGCCAAATTGAATGATCAAGAAGCAGTTGCGCGTCTGTGCGAGTTGAAAGGCGTGGGACGCTGGACGGCGGAATACGTCCTCCTGCGCGGGCTGGGTCGCACGCACATCTTCCCTGCGGACGATGTGGGCGCGCGCAACAATCTGCAAAAGTGGCTGGGGCTGTCTGGCAAGATGACCTATGCCAACACACGCGAAGCGTTGAGCCGCTGGGACGGATTCGGCGGGCTGATTTATTTTCATCTGCTCTTGAAAAGTTTGGCAGAGAAAGGCCTAATACTGTCATGTTGAAAATCAAACGCGTGTATGAAGCCGCGGCAATAAGCGACGGGACTCGTTTTCTCGTCGAGCGGCTGTGGCCGCGCGGCATGAAAAAAGAAGCGCTGAAAATGAAGGCTTGGCTGAAGAACGTTGCGCCCAGCGCCGACCTGCGGAACTGGTTCGCGCACGATCCGCTCAAATGGGCGGAGTTTCAAAAGCGCTATCAAGCCGAACTAAAAGCCAATCCCGCCGAATGGCAGGTCATTGTGGAAGCCGCTCGAAAAGGCAATGTGACTTTATTGTATAGCGCGCACGATCTGGAACACAACAACGCGCTGGCGCTCAAATCCTTTTTGGAGAAGCGTTTGAAGAGGTAGGATCATGGAATGGTTAGAAACGGTTGATTCGCAAAGACAGGTCGCCGATTAAAAAAAACACACCAAAAGGAGACATACACAATGTCCGAAAACACAACCACGTTAGATGTACGAGAAATCCCCCCGCGCGAACGACACCCGAAGATCTTCCAGACCTTCGACGCGCTGAAAGAAGGCGAGTTCTTCACGCTGGTCAATGACCACGACCCGAAGCCGCTCTTCTATCAATTCTCGCACGAGCGCGAAGGCTTGTTCGGCTGGGAATATCTGGAAGAAGGTCCCGAGACCTGGCAGGTGAAGATCAGCCGTGTTGCCGCGTCAGCCTAGGTAACGGAATAACTGCGAAAAACGTCCCGAAGTTCTTTTCAACAACCTTCGGGGCGTTTACGAAAGGCTTCTGGCTCAAGCCATCCAACGCGGAAACGCTTATCAGCCGACGGGGGCGGATTGCATTTTTGCGATTAGTGTAAATAATAAAGAAACTATCGCCGACCTCGTGCGTGAGATCGCGGCGCCCCTCAACATCCTTGCCAGACATGACAAATCCCCATTCGGGGATGATGTGCTACGACACTATAAACCGCGTACCTTCAGTTTCCATACCATAGTATCTCGCCGCGAAACCTGTTGCGCCTACCTGACAGACGGCGCAAAATATAGCGCTGAAGGAGAAAGGAGTAAAAAATGAAAACCATAGATTTATTGGAAAACTTGCAATTTCGGAGATAAAGACCCACACGCCGAACCTCTTCATATTGATCGAGAGGGACGCGCGATCCTTTTTACACTCAAACCGAATCAGTCCATTCGGGAGCATAACGCGCCCAGTTCGCCTTTTTTTGCAGTGGTATTAAAAGGGCATGGCGTCTTCACGGGAGGCGACGGCATCGAACATACCTGCGGACCCAACACGCTCCTTGTATTTGATGCAGGAGAACAACATGCGATCCATGCCATTGAGGAGTTGGTCTTCGTCGGCTTTTTGCACGGTGCACCTGGCGCTCAAAAATAACCGAATTTTGCACTTGATCGTTAAGTCAAATATTCCACAGGCGCAATTTACATGAATCTCGAACACGAATTTCCCGGTCCAAATTATGGCTACATTCTTGAGTTGTACGACCGCTATCAAAAGAATCCTGATGCGGTAGACGAGTCTGCCCGCCGTTTATTCCACCAGTGGACGCCGCCTGTCGTTCAGGATTCGGCAATCGCTTCGGGGATCGATCTGCACAAATTGACCGGCGTTGTGAACCTGGCTCAGGCGATTCGTTCGCAGGGATATCTGGCTGCCAGGCTTGACCCGCTCAACGACCATACTGCAACAGATCCGATCTTGACGCTGGATTTCCATGATTTGAATCAAGATGATCTAGCCCGGCTTCCAGCGGACCTGGTGAAACAGCTCGGCGATCGCCGAGCAGAAAACGCTTCACAGGCAATCGAGATGTTGCGCTCGATATATTGCGGCGCGATCGGCTATGACTATGGTCATGTCCGCAATCCTGAAGAACACAACTGGTTGCACGAAGTCGCCGAGACGGGGCGCTTTCGTCCGCCGCAACAAACAATGGACCGGATGCGGCTCCTCGACCGCCTCGGCCAGATTGAAGCCTTCGAGGTCTTCCTCAACCGTATCTATCCGGCAAAGACGCGCTTCTCGATCGAGGGGCTTGACATGCTCATCCCGATGCTGGACGAACTCATCGGCGAAGTGGCGCGCGAGAACATCCGCGTGGTTCTGATCGGCATGGCGCACCGTGGACGCTTGAACGTGCTGGCGCATATACTCCAAAAACCGTACGAACAAATTTTGGCGGAGTTCAAAGATCCGAAAGACCGTTCGCGGACATGGGACGAATTGGGCTGGACGGGCGATGTGAAATATCACATGGGTGGATTCAAATCGCTTCTGGGAACGGATCATATCGGTTTGGTCGTAAGTATGCCCGCCAACCCGAGTCATCTTGAATTGATTGACCCCGTGATTCAGGGCATGTCGCGCGCCGCGAACAGCAATGTGAACAGCCCCGGCGCGCCGCAACTTTTGATGAACGAGTCCCTGCCGATTCTGATCCACGGCGACGCGTCATTTGTCGGGCAGGGCATTGTCGCCGAATCGCTCAACCTCTCCCAACTGTCGGCATATTCGACGGGCGGGAGCGTGCACATCATCGCCAATAATCAAATCGGCTTCACCGCCACGGAAAAAGAATCGCGCAGCAGTCTGCACGCCAGCGATCTGGCAAAAGGATTCGAGATCCCAGTAATTCACGTCAATGCGGATGAACCCGAGGCTTGTTTCGAAGCCGCTTATACCGCCATCGCGTATCGCCAGAAATTCCATAAGGATTTTGTCATTGACCTGATCGGTTATCGGCGTCACGGACATAACGAGGGCGATGAGCCGCGCTTTACCCAGCCGCTAATGTATCGCAAGATCGAGGCACATCCTCCCGTTAGAAAATTGTGGGCGGGGAAGTTGGAAAGAGAAGGAAGCCTCCAACCTGGGGAGGCTGAACAATTCCTGCAAAAGTATTTGAACGAACTGCAAAAGGTCAACCAAAAACTGGATGCGGAACGCGCGCTGCAAGAACCCGTCCCGACGCCGCCTCCGCCGAAAGCGGCGCAAAAAGCCCACACGTCTGTTTCGCTCGAACGCCTGCGAAGCCTGAATGCGTCCCTGATGCAATTTCCCGCGGACTTTCATCCTAATCCGAAATTGATGCGCGCCGCGGAAAAACGCCGTCATGTTTTGGATGACGCCGACGCCTTTAGCATTGATTGGGCGACCGCCGAAGAATTAGCCTTCGGTTCCATTTTAGAGGACGGCATCGCGATTCGCATGACGGGTCAGGATTCGGCGCGCGGGACGTTCAGCCAGCGTCACGCCGTTTTTTACGATGCGGAAACGAATCGAAGTTACACGCCGTTGCAATCCATGCCGCAGGCAAAAGCCTCGTTCGAAATCCATAACACGCCCGTCAGCGAAGCGGGTCCCGTTGGTTTTGAGATCGGCTATAACATTCAGGCTCCCGACCGATTGGTATTGTGGGAAGCGCAATATGGCGACTTCGCCAACAACATCCAAACTGTAATGGATGAACTCCTGTTTTCAGGGCGCGCAAAATGGGGGCTGACACCCTCGCTGGTTTTGCTCCTGCCGCATGGAAACGAAGGCATGGGCCCCGACCATTCGTCTGCGCGCATCGAACGATTCTTGAATCTGGCGGCGGCGGGAAATATTCGTGTCGCCATCCCGACGACTGCCGCGCAATATTTCCATTTACTGCGCCGACAGGCATTGCTTTTGAAAGCCGATCCATTGCCGTTGGTGATCTTTACGCCAAAGGGCTTCTTGCGGCATCCACTGTCTGTTTCCACGCCGAATCAACTTGCAAAAGGGAGCTGGCAGCCATTACTCGAAGAGCCAACATCAAAACGAAAAGGTAAAACGATCAAAAATTTGATCCTGTGCAGTGGGAGAATTTATTTGGATCTGGTCGGCGACGAACTGCGGCAGGATAGCAAAAATACAGCCATTGTGAAAATGGAACAACTGTATCCGCTTCCTTTGCAAGCCATCGAAGAATTGCTGAATGGATATTCGGCGATCGAGAAGGTCATTTGGGTGCAGGAAGAACCGATGAACATGGGCGCGTGGGATTTCATCCGTCCGAGCTTGAAGCTACTCTTGGGCGATCAACTTTCGCTGTATTATGTCGGGAGACCCGAAAGTTCGAGTCCTGCGGAAGGTTCTTCCACGCTTTATCGAATTAATCAAAAGGCTTTAGTTCAACTCGCGCTCAAGTTCGAAGAGCGGACGCATACCCAAAGCGTAAGCATCGAGAGAGGTTGATATGTCCCTTGAAATTATTGTTCCTGAAATGGGAGAATCGGTCATCGAAGCGACCGTCCGTCAGTGGCTGAAAAAAGAAGGAGACTTTGTCGAGGCGGGCGAGGCACTCGTGGAACTGGAGACGGACAAGGTCAATTTAGAAGTCGGGGCGAAAGCCTCGGGCGTGCTGGCGAAGATCAATGTCGGGGAGGGGCAGGATGTCAAAGTCGGCGATGTGCTGGGATCAATCAATGCGGATGCAAAACAGCCCGCTTCAAAACCCGCGACGTCGAGCCTGCCACCTGAACCTGAGACTCTTTCCACGCCGCAAGAAAAACCGCAAGCCGCCCAACTGCAGACTCCGCTTGTGACGCCTGTCGCTTCGAGGGTTGCACGCGAACAAAATGTGGATCTGACGAAAGTGCGCGGAACGGGACCCGATGGGCGAGTCACAAAATCGGATGTGGAGCAATTTGTGCAGAAACAAGTTTCGGTTGAGCGCGAGGCGGCAAAACAGCCTGCCCAGCCGACTCCAACTGCCGGCAGCGAGTCCGCTTCGCGGCGGGAAGAACGGCAGCGTATGTCGCGTAGGCGGCGCACGATCGCGCAGCGTCTGCTTGAAGCCAGCCAATCCACGGCCATGCTGACCACGTTCAACGAAATCAACATGAGCGCGGTGATGGATCTGCGCCGCCGCCGTAACGAGGCTTTTCAGGCGCGTTATGGGATTAAACTGGGAATCACGTCTTTCTTTACGAAGGCGTGTATCAGCGCGTTGAAAGCTTTTCCGCGTTTGAATGCGGAAATTCAGGGCGACGACATCGTGCTGAAAAATTATTATGACATCGGCATAGCCGTTGGAGCTGAAGAAGGTTTAGTCGTCCCTGTGTTGCGCGATGCGGATCGTCTTTCCTTCGCCGAAATCGAAAAGCAAATCAAGGACTTTTCCACTAGGGCGAACAATGGCTCGCTATCGGTCGAAGACTTGCGCGGCGGAACGTTCACAATTACGAACGGAGGCGTTTTCGGTTCCATGCTCAGCACACCGATTCTCAACCTGCCGCAAGTGGGCATTTTAGGATTGCACAAGATCGAAGAACGTCCCGTTGCCGAAAACGGTCAGGTGGTGATTCGTCCCATAATGTATGTCGCGCTCAGTTACGATCATCGCATCGTGGATGGGCGCGAAGCCGTCCAGTTTTTGGTTCATATCAAGGAACTGATCGACGAACCGGAGAGATTGTTGTTGGAGGGGTGAGGATTTATTCACCAGGACTGGCAATGCAAGCCCTGTCTATCATTAGTTGATGTTATTAATGGGCTACCGGGAAATCCAAAAAAACTGACCCTCCTGAATCGTGAAATTTCAGGAAGGTCATGTCAAACAAATCCGCATCTGTAATTATGGAATAATATACATCCACATCAATCCTATTTCTTCAATGTTATGTCCGGTCAGACTTTTCCAGACCAGAGGGAGTTCAAGATCAAACAGAATTCCATTATTGAGTACAGAGCATTCGAAGGCGGCTACTTTCCGAGGAAGAAATAACAGTGGGTTTTGATTGGCAAACTGGGATAGGCGATTGTTTGTTGTGCGATTCAATGAACGAATCTCGCCAGGGGCAAGTGGTGAAAAAATTGTCTTTCCTCTGCCGTTGCCGATCGCGCAAATTAGTCCATTCGGACTCTCAACCGACTCAATCACTTGAAGGTTCAAATCATAGCCGCACGCCCTGGCTGCAACTTTATTAAGCCAGGCAAGTGGATCATCAACCTGAACATCGCGCGCTAACCGTTCACGTTTGATTCGCAAATCCTGCATCGCCCAAAGGACCATTTGTTCCCTCAGTCCATCAATCGCCTTCCTCTGTCGTTCATTCCCCATGCTGATCAATGCGCCCAACAATATTACGGCAGATGCCACTACAATTGCAAGAAGTATTTCCATTTTTTTCCTTTTAATCGTTGTTTTTAGTTTTTGATAGAGTCGTCTTTTGCCCGCGCAGACAAAACCTTGAACGTTTCGCCCAATCGTTCTAGTGATTTGGGGCGGGGGTCGACCACACTAGCCGACGCAATCACCATAAATAGACCCAACAAACCAATGATCTGCCAAAGCGGGAGGGAGGACCGAGTAGGCTCAGGTGTTTCTTCCGGCGCAGGTGTGATCAATACCAAAGTCGGTGTCGGCGGTATTTGGGTTGCCACCGGCGTTATCGAAGGCATCAAAGTGCTGGTCGCTGTTGGAGATGGAGTCAGAGTGGCGGTCGATGTTGCCACCTCGGGAATCACGATCCTACCCGCATCCTGCCCGCATAATCCATTCACATCACATGCTACTGCCAAGACTGGGTACTCCCCTGCTGGCGCCAGTGTTCCATCCCCGAAGTGCCGATCCCATTTCACGACATAGGAATTTTTGCCGGGATCAAAGTCCAACACCAACTCCTTCCAACGCTTTTGCGGATCACGGATCGTTACTTGGATGCTGGCAATCGGAAAGTGATTGGGGGAAACCTGCAGCACGCCGACCTCCCAGATCCACCATCGTTCTGTGATCGATATAGCAGGCGGGGCATTGTCCACAGTCAACGCAACTGAAACCACATCGCCAACATTGCCGGCGCGATCCCTGCCGCGCATCTGGATGGTGTACTCGCCATTGGGCACTTCACCGGAATGCCAGATGTAAGACCAGCCATCTCCTGCGCTCATCGAGACTGCCTGCCAGGTATTTCCTCCGTCAACCGAGACTTCACCTCCATCCAGACCGGACATGCCATCCACCAAACTTCCAGCGAAGCGTACGTTACCCTGCACAACCTCACCATTGGAATGGGATGTGATTTGAGCGATCGGAGGAACCGTATCTATACGGATTACTCTGGATGCTGTCACTTCATTTCCAGCCACATCCCTGGCGTGGATCAAGGCAGCATGTGACCCATCTGTGAAGTGGATGGTTGGATTGACCCAACTTGCTCCACCATCGGTGCTAATTAGGAGGGATGCAAGCCCTGAGATTGCATCGGTCGCCGTTGCCGACAGATCCACCAATGAGACATACCAGCCATTCCTGCCATCGACAGGTGGAAGAATGACCTCAAGATCAGGTGGCGTCCCATCCCGCTGCCATGTGGATAAACCACTGGCGGTCCGCCCACTGGTGGAAGTCACAGTGTAGTTGGCTGTACCAGTTCCCTCCGGTAAAGGCAAGTCACAGGAATCTCCACATGTAAACGGTACTCCGTTCAAATCACCGGCGATGGTCACATCAAACCCCTGCGGATCACTGGCAGAGAGTTCAAGAGTTTCATTCCCTCGGCACCAACCGGCATCCCCCCACAGATCGCAAACCACAACTCCTGTAATTTGCGGCGGCAGCGGC
>JAEURE010000095.1 GCA_016789485.1 Anaerolineales bacterium
ATCCACAGCGAACGTGAATACACTGTCTACATGATGGGTTTTACACCGGGCTTTCCCTATCTGGGTACGCTCGACGAACGACTCAACATGCCGCGCATGGAATCGCCGCGCACTCTCGTAAAAGCAGGTTCGGTTGCCATTGCTGGTTTGCAGACGGGAATCTACCCACTTGATTCGCCCGGCGGCTGGCATCTCATCGGCTGGACTCCCTTGAAGTTGTTTGACCCAGTCAATGAAGTTCCATTTTTATTTTCGCCGGGGGATATGGTGAAATTTATTCCGATTGAGGATGAGCATGCTTGAAGTGTTGGACGTCTCGGGTCTGGTCACATTTCAAGATTCCGGCAGGCGCGGATGGCAAAGCTATGGTGTGCCTGTCTCTGGCCCCATGGACTGGTTCGCATATCGCGTTGCGAATTCCTTGCTTAAGAATTCTCCAGACGCAGTTGCAATTGAAATCGGTTTGGGCGAAGCCGTATTTCAAGCCAAGCGTAATTGTGTGCTGGCTGTCACTGGTGCAGGCTTCGAAGTTGAAAATTACGTTTGGACTTTTCCGCTTTGGACTTCGTTTTATGTGCGAGCAGGCTGGCGTGTGTGTGTGAAGAAGACAAGCAGCGGCAATTGGGCGTATCTCGCAATTGCTGGTGGATTTGAGACCGACTCCATTTTGGGTTCAAAGTCCACTTATTTGCGCGGCGGGTTGGGTTCTGTCATTCGCGCAGGAGATGTTTTGCAAAGTGGGAAGCCTGCGGTTGAATTACCGAAACTCGCGGCGCGGGATTTTCCAGTTGAGAAATATGTGAAATACGATCAATCTCCGGTGATCGAAGTAATTGCAGGCCCACAAACGGACAGGTTCACGAAAGAAGGCTTGCAAACTTTTTACAATGGCGAATTTACCTTGAGCAAATCCTTTGACCGTATGGGGTATCGTTTGGAGGGAAATTCGATTTCACATATTGGTAGCGCAGATTTGATATCCGAAGGGATGACGATGGGCAGTGTACAAGTCCCAGCCAATGGACAACCCATTGTGATGATGGCAGATGCTCCCACAACGGGCGGTTACCCCAAAATCGCAAACGTCATTCACGCAGATTTGCCGCTGCTGGCACAATGTGAAGCGGGTGTGAGTAAAATAAGATTCCGAGAAACGACTGTTGAGAAAGCCCAAGGAAAACTGGCGGCATTGCGATGAAAATAGATTTAAATTGTGATCTCGGTGAGGAAGCTGGTAATGATGAGGCCATCATGCCATACATCACATCCGCGAATATTGCCTGTGGATTCCATGCGGGGAATGAAGATGTAATGAGGGCTACGGTGAAACTTGCCAGGCAGCATGGCGTGAACATTGGTGCGCATCCGGGTTGGAATGACAGGCAAAACTTCGGCAGGCTGGAAATGAATATCACGGCTGAGAAAGCCGAAGAAATTGTGTTTCAACAAATCAACCTGTTGGCGCAAATCGCAAAAGAAGAAGGCGCTGCATTGATTCATGTCAAACCGCATGGAGCTTTGTATAACCAGGCGGCGAAAGACCGTGCGCTGGCAGGTGCCATTGTGCGAGCAGTGAAAAGAATCAGTGTGGATTTGGTTTTGGTTGGGCTGGCAGGCTCGGGGTTGTGTGAAGCGGGAGTTGAGGCAGGGATTCAAGTTGCAGGCGAGGGATTTCCTGATCGGGCATACAATCCTGATGGCACGTTGATGTCACGCAGCAAAGCGGGCGCTCTGATCGAGTCACCTGAAGAGGTGGCGGCGAATGCGTTGCGATTGATCAAAGAAGGAATTTTATTTGGGGAAAAGGTCGTGCAGGTGGATACATTGTGCCTGCATGGGGATCATCCACAGGCGGCGAAGAATGCGGAACTGCTGCGCGAGAATTTAACAAAAAATGGAATTGAAATTGCGGGATTAAAAAAATAAGGTCATTGCGAGCCGCCATTTTTTGACGACTCACAATGACATACCGTTTTACCCTTCCGCGATCACAACTAATTTGTCTTCCGTGGTAAACGTGACTTTCACAGATTTATTCGGGTTGGTATATACGCCGTACGCTTTTTCTGCGTTATGGCTTTCACTCATCAGACGATACCCGATGGCGGTTTCCCCACGGCGGCGGGCGGCTTCGGCGATGGTATAGAAGTTGACAGGCTGACCTGTGGCAACATAATCGCTAATCGGCTTCAGATAAATTTCCGCACCTTCAGGATCAAAGATGTCAGTGAATACATCCATGAGTTCAGCATTTTCAGAAAGCTGTGCAAGCATCAAGCTGATGAGATGTTCGCTGACGATGAAGTCGTCCACTTTGGCGGCTTCGGCGAGTTCACGGTTGCGCAGGTCCAGCATTTCGCTGATGATGGAGAACGGGGTCTCGTCTTTTTCAGCGATATCGCGCAAATGCAGCAAGGTGACAAGAGTGATCGCATCCGCTTCCTGCGCCTCAAGATGGCTGTATGCCAGTACGATGACATGGTCAAACTCTGTGACTTGCAGCTTCTCAAGCAGGGCACGATCGCGGATATCACCTTCCATGATCTTCAATTTTTGATTGACGATCTTTTTGTTGTCAAGGCGGATTTGTTTTTCAAGATCATAGATGTGAGAAACAATTGTCAGTTCGGAACCTTTGGCAACGTAATTATCCAATTCGCGGATAATGGTGGCGCCAGAACGATTCCAACCGAGGATCAATCCGCGCTCAGGCTTGGGCTTGGATGATTTTGCATTTTGCAGAATCAGGCTTTCGTCGAGCGGGATGCGGGAGAGGTTTGCAAGCTCAAGTTTGTCATCGTCTTCGGCGATGGCAAAGATATTGTCACCCGATTGAATGCGCGTGTCCATGGGCGGGTTCATCATGATCGTTCCATCTGCCTTACGAATACCCATTAATGTGGAAGTTTCAAAGGCGAGCAATGCTTCGCCGTAGGTTTTTCCTGAAAGATTGGGCTCCTGCTTGAAATAAATCTCATCGCCGCCGAAGTTCATCAACTCTGTATAAACGAGGGAAAGGCCGCTTTGGCGCGAGGTTTGCGCGACTACACGTGCAATCAGGTCTGTGGTGAGAATCGGCTGGACGTTATCTTTCGTGCCGAGCATTTTCACTACATCCATGTTCTTTGCATCGTGGATCTGCGTAACGATATGATATGGGGCTTCGCGGCGGTTGGGGTTATTGGTGATCGCCAAAACGGATTTGATGACATGCGTATCCGGGTCGGCGCCTTCGGAAAGGATAATGATCGAGCGGGCGGTGTGTGGGCTGGCGATTTCAAGATCGTTTAAGTCGATAGGATTTCCAGATCGGCAGATGACGCGGGTATTTTTCGTGTCTTCGATACGGTTATTGATCGCATCTTCCATTTCGACCTTGTCATGGTCGGCCAAAATGACAATGACTGCCCCGCTTTTGCGGCTCTCATTTGCGAGCACGAGCTCCGAGATGATCGTGAATATTTGCGGCGTCCATCCGAGAATGAGGGTGTGGTCGTTCTCCAGTACCGCGGAACGACCTTTTCTCAGCTCGTCGAGTTTGTCTTCAAGCCCGTTGTTGATAATACCGATCAATGCGCTGACTACAAAAATGCCGCCAAAGGTAACCAGAAGCATCATCAGCAGGAAGAAGAAACTACCCGTGTCGCCGCCCATCGTTCCTGAATCGAGCGTGCGCAGGAGCGCCATCCAGGCTAACTCAAACAAGCCTTCGTTATTGGGAGCGTTTCCAGTGATTTTTACAAGTGCCGCAATCACAAATATGATTAATGCGGAAAGCACGAACAATGCCAGAATTAACGCGCCTGTACCGCGTGACATATAATTATCGAACCAATATTGGAACTTTTGTTTAAATGACGGCTTTTTCATACTTCTCCTCACGCTTGCTGATTTTTTATATTATAAGAGCAATCCTCTTGCAGCACATGGGGGAATTCCCCATGGACGAGATCTTCGCTTAAGAAATCTGTAATATTTTTCGGGTAACATTACAATGGGAACCTATGTCTATGCAATGCTGAAATTATTCATTTTTTAAAGTGAGGTGATCCATGTTCCAATTTGAAGGTTTTGACCGCCGCAAGGAAGAAGACCGTGTCCGCGCAGAAGGGCGGCTTCCCCCCGGACAATCACTGACGCAGAAGTTCCCCGTCCTGCATTATGGACCCGTCCCTATGTTTGATGCCGCCACATGGGATTTGCGCATTTGGGGTGAAGTGGAGGAGGAGAAACGCTGGAATTGGACTGAGTTTAATCAACTTCCCCGCACAGCCATAAAAATGGATTTGCATTGTGTCACACGCTGGAGTAAATTTGACACCACCTGGGAGGGTGTTTCCGTAAAAACCCTGATAGATAATGGATTGATCAAGATCAAGCCGAGTGCCACGCATGTGATGCAGCATGCAGAATACGGTTTCACGGTCAATCTGCCACTGTCCGTAGTCTTGCAGGATAACTTCCTACTCGCAACACATTTCAACGGTGAACCGATTACCCCAGACCACGGCTATCCATTGCGCGGCATGGTGGGATTTATCCCCGGGCGCGAGGATCTTGAAACTCCCTACCTGTGGAAAGGCGCCAAATGGCTCAGGTCTTTGGAATTTATGACCCGTGACAAGCGCGGCTTCTGGGAACAGGCTGGCTATCACAACCGTGCAGATGTCTGGCGCGAAGAGAGATTTGGTTAAAAGCAAAACCTCCGAGTTTAACTCGGAGGTTTTTTTGTTTACATTCCTTTGTGAAATTTACGGTCTCTTGTCCAGCGTAATCGTCAGATCCACTTTTTCCTCGCCGCGCAATACGGTCAACACAACAGTTTCGCCGGGGGATTTGTTGGTGATGAGATACGCCAGCATTTCGTCAAAGGTGCGGGTGGGTTGTCCATCAATTGCAATGATCAAATCGCCGCCGGCCATCAGACCGGGAATGGAAGTGGTTTTATTTCCTGCAACGATGCCTGCCTTGTCAGCGGGACCGTCGGGCACAACATTGGTTACATACGCGCCGGTGTAGGATTTCAATCCCAGCGCTTCAACCATTTCCAGGCTGAGCGAGTCCATGGACGAGATTCCCAAAAACGGATAATCGTAATTGCCGGTTGCAATCAATGAAGGAGCCACGCGCTTAACCATATTAATGGAGATCGCGAAACTGATACCAGAATTGAGAGGTTGTCCATCGTCTGTAAAGTTTGTGGTGCGGATGGCGCGGTTCACGCCGACCACTTCCCCATTGATGTTGAAAAGCGGTCCACCGGAATTACCTGGGTTGATGGCTGCATCCGTTTGAATGATATCGCCGGCGGTGAACAGGGTGCCATCCGGAGTCTCATGTGCAGAATCCAACGTGCGGCCAAGGGCGGAAATAATGCCGACTGTCATTGTGGTGTCCAAGCCAAAGGGATTGCCGATGGCTATGACGGTCTGACCAACTTTCAGCGAATTTGAATCGCCAAGCGGCAGCGGATGAAGTTCTTCGGCGGGCGCATCCACTTTTACGATGGCTACATCTGAATCCGTATCCGTTCCGATCACCGTTCCATAGGCCATGAAACCGGAAGTGAAACGGACTTCGATCACGTTTGCACCTTCGATGACGTGAAAGTTTGTAACAATATGTCCCTGCCCGTCATACACAAAGCCCGAACCGGAACCTAGGTCTGTCAGAATCGCAACCGTGCCCGCGCTGACATTATCGTACAGGGCAACAAGACTTTCCTGCTGCGCAGACGGATTGACGACGCCGCTGTCAGACGGTGAAATGGTGGAAACAGGCAGGATTACAGCGGGCGGTTGTTGCGTAGCGGTAAGAGGGGTTCTGCAAGCCAATGCAGCCAATGCCAATATCATCAAAGCAAGAATGCTTCGTTTTGTTTTCATTCATACTCCTAATTAAAATTTTATTCGGGAAGCTTCTTCGATCAGCTCTATCTGCTTCGACGACAGGTATTTGGGAATCTGTACTTTTAATTTCACGAACAGATCGCCTTTTGTGCTTGGGCTTTTCAGGTGAGGCATGCCGCGCCCCGCCAGGCGAAAGACCTGGTCCGTCTGTGTGCCTGCCGGAATATTTAATTTAACTTTTCCATTCGGTGTATCCACTTCCGCTTCACCGCCGAGGATCAGTGTAAAAACGCTCACAGTCGATGTTGTGGTCAGATCGCTTCCATCACGTTCGAAACGACCTTCATCCTCAACATGGATGACCAGATAAAGATCGGTTCTTTCCGGCCCCGCACCTGCCACGCGGACTTTGGAACCTGTCTTTACCCCGGCAGGAATGCGCACCTGAAGTTTGCGTCCATTGGTGTGCAACTGGCGGGTTGTGCCTTCGTAGGCTTCCTGAAAGCTGATGGATACTTCCTGCTGGTAGCCTGGCTCCTGCTGTTGTGCCTGTCCGCGTGCCGAAGACCGAACCGCCTCGCCAAAGATGGTGCGGAAGAAATCAGAGAAGGTGGCTCCGCCGCCGAACATGTCATCCACATTGCCGCCGCGTTGCCCCGAACTCTGCTGTTGCTGGAACCACTCATCCCACCGAAAATCGCCGGGCCTGCCGCCGCCTGTGCGGAAGTCGGAATAAGCGCTGCCCAACTGATCATAGCGCGCGCGCTTTTGCTCATCGCTTAAAACTTGATATGCCTCGTTAATATCCTTGAATTTGTCCTCGGATTTTTTATCGCCGGGGTTTTTGTCAGGATGATATTTCATGGCAAGTTTTCGATAAGCAGAGCGGATGTCGTCCGCGCTGGCTTTTCGGTCTACGCCGAGGATCTTATAATAGTCTTTGTATTCCATACTGCTATTTTCATCCCTGCGCAGGCTGTGAGTCAAGCGCTCAAAGGTTATACTTACATAACTCTAACCTGAGTTTTTGGGAGACCAAAGCCTGAAGGCTGTGGTCTTTGAGCAAGAACCATTCTAAAAAGAAAAGATGAGAGAACTATGAAATCAATATGTGTTTTTTGTGGGTCATCAGATTCGGTTCACGTGGACTATAAAAAGGCTGCATTTCAGATGGGTGTCACCCTTGCTCAGCGGGGAATCCGCGTTGTTTTTGGCGGAGGAAAGACCGGCTTGATGGGTGAAGTAGCAAACGGAGCTTTGTCTGTGGGGGGTGAGGTGATTGGTGTCATCATCCCTTCCATGAACACATCCGCGCTGGCGCATACCGGCCTCACCCGCATGGATGTGGCGCCTGATATGCACGGACGCAAGGCACGTATGCATGAGCTTGCGGACGGATACATTGCCCTGCCTGGCGGCTATGGCACATGGGATGAACTATTTGAAGCCATCACTTGGGCGCAGACCGGGGCGCACGAAAAACCCGTGGGGATGTTGAATGTGAAAAAATATTACGATTTCCTGCTTGCCGCAATAGACCATGCCGTGGATGAAGGCTTTATTTTTCCCGAACATCGCAGGGCTGTGTTTTGCGAAACCGAACCATCGGAATTATTGAATGAAATGGAAAAGTATGAGCATC
Source organism: Anaerolineales bacterium (assembly GCA_016789485.1). Lineage (GTDB taxonomy): Bacteria > Chloroflexota > Anaerolineae > Anaerolineales > Villigracilaceae > Villigracilis. The sequence goes on from JAEURE010000095.1 coordinate 7,492, forward strand.
CGCACGAAGCGGTGAAGAGATGGTTGAAGGAGAATTAAATAAAACATCCCGCAGAAGTACTTCTGCGGGATGTTTTATTTAATTCTCATGCTTGCGTGAGAATGATCGGCTCATTCTTTGTGACGATGATCGTGTGCTCAAACTGCGCGGCAATGGTCTTGTCGATCGTTTGCAATGACCAGCCGTCTTTTTTCTCGACGACGCGTCCTTTGCCGGTGGTGAGAAAAGGCTCAATGGCCAGGACCAATCCCTCGTTAAGCATGCGGCGGTCGTCCGGTTTGTAGAAATTGAATACCGAGGCGGGTTGTTCATGGAGTTTATGTCCAATGCCGTGGCCGGTCAAATCGTAAATGACATTGTATCCATTTTGTTTGGCTTCGTCTTGAATGGTCTTGCCGATAATATTGAGCGGCTGTCCTGCTTTGGCGGCGTGCACCGCCTTGTGCAGCGCAGAACGTGTTGCCTCGAACATTTTCTCGTATTCAGGGATATGCTTTGCAACAACCATCGAGGCGCCGGTATCCGAAAAATAACCATCCATTTCGGCGGAGACATCGATGTTGATCAACTCGCCTTCCTGCAAAACATGATCGTTGGGAATGCCATGCGCAATGACAGGCGAAATGCTGATGCAGGTCGCGCCGGGGAATTGATACATGGCTTGCGGCGCGGATGTTGCCCCTTCTTTTTTCAGGAACTCGCTGCCAATGTTATCCAGTTCGGCGGTAGTCATTCCCGGTTTGGCTTCCTCCATCATTTTTTTTAAGGCCAGCGCACAAACACGGCCAATGGCTTTCAAGTATTTAATATCTTTTTCTGAATCAGCTGTCATGTTGGTTCTCTTTTATTCCTCTTTCAATCGTTTCACGGTGTTCCAGGAAATGTTCGGTGGTATCGCTCAGTATCCATAACAACAGCGGACGTTTCTGCGGGTCATTTGCGTGACGCGGCTTGAGCAGATCTTCAAAGCTCATTGACTCGAGTTTCGCGGTCAGACTCCCGAACGCCTGCTTTAGTTCATTCAGCACTTCGCCACGCTGACGATTTTTATTGCGTTCGAAAAGCACAGGGTTGATGACTTCCAT
>JAEURE010000096.1 GCA_016789485.1 Anaerolineales bacterium
ATCGAAACTCAGTTCATTCATTTACTATCTCTTAGTTTTCTCCATGATCGTTCCATTCCAGATGGTGATGTTTACCATGTCCAAGATAGCAAATCTCATGCACCTGGATAATCCCGTCGGCATCATTGTCATCTACCTTGGATTTGGGGCTGGATTATCTGTGTTCATCTTTAGTGGATTTATCAAGAGCATTCCGCTGGAAATCGAGGAGGCTGCAACGATTGACGGTTGCAGCCCAATCCAGACCTTCTTCCTGATCGTGTTTCCAATACTCAGGCCTATCTACATTACCGTTGCCATTCTTAACACCATGTGGATCTGGAATGACTACCTGCTACCCTATCTCTTGATCGGCACTAGCTATCGAACGATCCCCATTGCAGTCCAGTACTTGTTGGGGGGTTATGGCAGCATTGACATGGGCGCAATGATGGCAATGCTTGTTCTGGCCATTGCACCCATTGTTGTCTTCTATTTGGCAAGCCAGAAGTACATTATTGAGGGTGTAGTTGCTGGTGCTGTTAAGGGTTAATTTGCACAAGCCACATAAATCATGCTTTCCCCCATAGAGGTCTCGCTCCATTGTAGGCAAAGGCGGACAATCCAAAAATTACAATCCACTCAATCAATTCCCGGGCTACGGATTGTACCAAGCTGAAATTGAATTTTACAAAGTGATGTAAAATTTGAGCACCAAAACGCGGGGCAAGATTTCATCTTGCCCCGCGTCAAATCCAATACAGAGGCCTATTAATGTCAACACCCAACTGGGTACAAGATGCTGTCTTTTACCAAATTTTTCCAGATCGTTTTGCACGCAGCGAGAAACATCCCAGCACATTCAACTTCGAAGACTGGAATTCACCCCCCACAGCGCATGGCTTCAAAGGCGGTGATTTGTACGGCGTTGCTGAAAAGCTCGATTACTTGAAAGACCTCGGCATCACCGCGCTTTACTTGAATCCGATCTTTGCCTCAGCCAGCAACCATCGCTATCACACATTTGACTATTACAACGTGGACGAGTTGCTTGGAGGCAATAAAGCATTTGAATCCCTGCTTTCAAAAGCACACAAGAAAAACATCCGCATCGTGCTTGACGGGGTATTCAACCACGCATCACGCGGCTTTTGGCAATTCCACCACGTATTGGAAAATGGAAACGGTTCCCCTTACAAAGATTGGTTTTACTTCGACCCGGAACGCCTAAATGGCAAAAAGCCGTGGGGGGCCTACCCGGGACACCATGAGCAGGGACTTTTGAATCACAACGAAGACAGCCTGACAGCCATCGGTTATCGCGGATGGTGGAATCTGCCTGCGCTGCCAAAGTTCAATACCAATACTCCTGCTGTGCGTGAATTCCTTTTTGATGTTGCCGAATATTGGATCAAACTCGGGGTCGATGGCTGGCGGCTGGATGTACCCACTGAAATTAATGATGATGCGTTCTGGCGGGAATTCCGCAGCCGCGTGCGGGCAGTCAACCCTGATGCATATATTGCCGGCGAGATCTGGCACGAGTCTCAGCGCTGGCTGCAAGGTGATCAGTTCGATGCGGTGATGAATTACGAAGTCACCAAGCCCTGCCTGGCATTCTTTCCCAAGAAACTGGATATGCACATCCTGCATCAACAAGGAAATTATCAGGGCATCCAGCACACCATTGATGCGCATGAATTTGCAAACCGCATCGACCATAACCTCAGCTTGTATCAACGCGAAATTACATTTGCCCAGCTGAACCTTCTGGACAGCCACGATACGCCGCGTTATCTCTCCTGCGCCCACGAGGACAAGTCCGCTTTGAAACTGGCGTGGTTATTCCTCTTCACCTACCCGGGCGCGCCCTGCATCTATTATGGTGACGAGATCGGCTTGAATGGCGCACATGACCCCGAATGTCGAAAATCGTTTCCATGGAACGAATCCCAATGGGACATAGATCTTCTTGACTACGCGAAGGCGTGCATTGCCCTGCGTGCAAAACAAGAGACCCTGAGGCGTGGTGACTACAAACGTTTATACTCCCACGACCATGTAGTGGCGTATGCCCGTGTTCATAACAATGAAGAGATTATCACCGCTCTCAATACCGCCGATGCGGAAAAAAGTATTAACCTTCCCATCAGGAACAACATTAATATCCTGTTCGGCTCACCCACCATTGAAGGTGAAAAAGTTACTATTCCCCCACGCAGCGGAATTGTGATAAAGTAGGAATATCAAGGTCAGGTTACTCAGCCTGACCTTTTGATTTGCAGAAAAATTGAATGTTTTTGGCAGTTAATCCTTCCGATTTAGAATCATAATTTATCAACTTTAATTTAATGGAAGATATCATTCAAAAACAATCTGAAGAGCAGCGCGCAAAGGCAGCCTATAACTGGTTAAGGGTTTCACCTCTTGCCACGCTGCTTACGCTTGCCTACGTGGCGGGGACAAACCTTCCATCCAACATCTGCGCAGAATTGACAGGACTCTGCCAATACAATATTGCCGGTCAGGTTGACATCATCGTTGGCATCCTGATCTCCGCACTCTGGCATCTCACCCTGCTTCGCTTCACAAATGACACAAACAGTGAATTCGTCCGCAAGCATGGCAGACGTGCGCTCATGTACGCAGGGATACGCACAGTTGTTCCGCTGAGCGCATCCTTGTTGGATGTACTCTTGGACCTGGGCGGCGCGCTTGCCTGCTGGTCCATTCCCGTTCTCATTATTTTATGGGGGACGAATACAAAAACAGGGCTAAGAGAAATTGCTAACGAACTGGGGATAGATGAAATTCCCAACAGTGAATCGCAGTCGATCCGCACTCCCAGCACAGTTCTTGAACCAATTCTTTGGGATCTGCGAGACGAAAACCCGTCAACGCGCGCTTCTGCCTTGAAAAGGCTTTATTCTGTTGCCTCGATCAATGAGGCAATTCGCCTTGAATTGGAAGATCTTGCTGTTGGCGACAAAGATGAAGAAGTTAAGAATAAAGCCCGCGAAATAATTGCCTTTTTCGAAGAATCAAAACCGCCCACCTTTTCAAATCAAATCATAACCACGGAGAGCGTCATGTCTGAAAATAATGATTCCCGCCCCCCAGAAGACATTCTTAATGAAATATATGCAAACCTTCAGAGCAACGACGATACAGTCGTCCTGAGTGCCATTGAAAAGATAACGGACATAAATTTCAGCAGCCAGGCAGTGCTCCGCCAGCTTGAAAAACTTTCCCTGCAAAGCAGCAACAAGGCTATTCGCGAAAACGCGCGTGCGGCGCTCGCCCTGCCGGCGCAACGAAGGGTGCGCAGCCGTTTAAACAAACTCCAGCGCGGTGACCGTTATATCCTCCTGCAGGAAATCAACGAGTGGGAAAAAGGTGAGTTGCTGCCAGCCGAAAACGCAGAAGTGATCCGACGACGCTACGACTTTGACTTTGAATTAAAACCATCTGCATTGACATCGAATCAAACTTCGCCGAAATCTGCTCCTGCGCAAGCAGCCTTTGCCAACACTGAAGCAGAAGTTCCAAAAGCGGAGTCTGCCGTCCCGATGAAAAGAAGCGAGCCCGAGGGTCCACGCCCATCCCTCCTGCAGACTCTCACCAGCGAAGCCAGCATCAAGATATATCTTTATCTCGGCGCGTTTTTTGTGATCGCGTCTGCCGCGATCCTCGGTGTGGCCATCCCCGAATTGCGCCTACCCATTCTTGCCATCGGGACACTCATCTTTGGCGGATTGGCGATCGCCATTAAAAAGCGACTCCCCCAGCCAAGTTTTGCGCTCTTCATTGTGTTTTCTTTCCTGCTGCCGATCACTGCAAACACCATTCAAGAGACACTCAGCCAAAGCATAAACCTTTCCAGTGCATTCAACGCTGGATATTGGATGTTCGTTTATTTCATTATGGCGGTCATTTGGAGTGGAAGCACGTGGTTCTACGAATCACGCCTGTTCAGCATAACTGCCTTCATCTCATTGACACTCGCGCTTTTGAGGATTGGAGATATCTTCGATGCGCAGATTGAGTTTTACACAAGCGCAACAGGTCTTGCGCCAATTGCAGGACTTGCAGGGTACTGGCTATTGAAAAAATGGAAAGACCAAAAATTTGCGCTGCCGCTCTTCCTGGCAGCACAGGGCTTGCAGGTCATCATCCTGATTGCTTCCATCTCCATTTTTGGAGTCAATACCTTTGATCCATCCAATACACCACTTTGGCATTTGGGCACTTTCTTCACATGGATACTGGCGTTTGTCTTCTACATCTTCTCAAATATATTGCAGCCCTTCCTGTTCTTCCCCTGGCTTGCGGCGGGAACACTTATTCCCATGCCGTGGTTTCTTGCAGCGGCGTTTGACATAGAAAGCCTGGGTTCAACCATCCTTCTTTTCGCGTGGGGCGCGATGCTTTCAATTGCGAGTGATCTGACTCATCGGATTGAACTGACCCGAAAATACAGTCTGCCCGTTCTGCTGGCATCCATGCCGACTTTTGCGCTGGGAATCATCACTGGTTTTGCATACAGCACCGCACTTGGGATGACCGCCGCTTTTGGGGTGGCAACCATTTACACTGTTCTACATATCCTGCGCACACGCTGGTGGTTATGGACACTGGCGCTGCTTAACTTCATCATTGCTTATTTTGCATTCTTCAATCTCGAAGGTATTCAAAGGCTGGATCTTTTCTTCGGCTATCAACCGCTTGTCCTGAGTATCATTTTCCTGCTGCCAGACCTATTCTTGAACAAGGATCTGAGAGCAAACCTTGAGTGGCGGCTGCCTCCGCGAATATACGGTGTGATATTTGCCGCCTTCACATCAATTGCAATTCTTTTCCAAAACGAATCAAATCACATTGCAATCTGTTATGCGGTATACACCCTGTTCTTTGCCGCTTACACATTCAAACAACGCAATCCCATTTTTGGATATCTGCCTGCCGCATACCTGCCGCTCGCCATCCTCTTCGCGTTAGATTTCTTTGAAATAGATGCCTGGCTCCCTGCGCTCACTTCATTGGCGGTTTTGTATTTCGTCTTCGGCGTTGCCATTCGTGCAAAAGAAAATTGGGCAAGGATGCTGCGCAACAGCGCATTGGCTCTTGGCACGATCATTTCATTCGCCGCTCTGCTTCTGCTGAAAGAACAAGGCGGATGGTACGCGCTCGCAATTGGACTGCTCTACATCGCGGAAATGTATCAGAGCCGCAACGGCTGGTTTGAGATTGGAGCGCCTGTTCTGTTCAACATCGGCGCATTTCTCATCCTGCGGGATTTCAAAGTGAATGAGCCTGCCTATCACCTGCTGGCGTATAGCCTGGTCTGGCTGCTCACAGATTTGCTGGCCCACTTGACGTTTACCAATCCACGTCCACTGGCATGGATTGTACGCGGTATCGGCGCATTCTTCGCAATCACAAATTATGGTTTCCTGCTTTTCGGGAACGATGATTCAATTGCCGTAACGGGATTTGGAATCTATACGCTTCTTTTCCTACTCATCAGCCTGCTCTATCGCCGAGCGACTCTTTTCTACACCTTTACATTGACCTTGCCGCTTTTCGTCACATTCCTTTTCCGCAGCTTTGAGGTGGATAAATGGATCCACCCTGTTATCGTCATTGCAGTGATGTATTATGCCGCAGGATATTTCCTGCGCGCCTTGAAGCGTGCAGAGGATTGGAATGAAACTTTGCGTTACAGCGGGCTTGGGCTGGGAGTCGCCGTTTCGTTAGGTGCACCAATTCTCGGCGGAATCGATGCGGCGATCCCTGTCACAGTGGCAGCGACGCTCTGGGCAGTGGAAGCCTTCGCGAAGAAAAATGCCTGGCTGGCTTTTCCCGCAAATGGCCTGTATCTGATGGCGTATTTCATCATCTTGTACGAGTTGAATGTGGATGAGCCGCAGTTCTTCTCGATGGGCGCAGCGCTGCTGGGGTTGATCCAGCATTATCTGCTGGTGCGTGCGGAAAGCAAAACGGGGGCGTTCGTGATGGGGATGCTTTCGCAATTTGTTTTGCTCGGAACGACTTATATTGAAATGATAAACAGGAATGAGTTGATTTACTTCTTCGTGTTGTTCTTCCAGTCACTGGCAGTGCTGGTGTACGGATTGGTCATCCGCTCACGCAGTCTGACGTTTTTCCCAATTGGTTTTGTGGTGCTGGGCGTGGTCACTGTGGTGTACAGTGCATTGAAGGGTGTGGCAACGATCTTCCTGATCGGTTGCACAGGGATTATCCTGTTGATGCTCGGGGTTTTTGCAGTGCTGCTGCGGGAGAGGATCGCAAAATTGAGCGAAAAAATCAGCGATTGGAAGGCGTGACAAACAACTATCTAAATCCGCCAAACTGCTTTCACCAACTCCGGCAAAATCTCGCCTGATTTTCCATGAAAGGCAAAATCCACTTTGGGTGTAAGCGGCGTCGGCTCGGCGTTAATCTCCACCACCACTGAGCCATTATTTCGCGCGGCATGAGCCAATGCGGCGGCAGGCTGTACAACGCCGGACGTGCCGATTGAAAAGAAGACTTGCGACTGACGCGCTGCCACAACCGCAGATTCCAATTCCGCACGCGGAAGCGCCTCGCCAAACCAGACCACATCCGGGCGCAACAACCCATTGCATTTTCCACACCTCGGCACGGATTCAGTATCATCGCCCCATACTTCTGTAAACGTCCCACAGTCCGCGCAACGCACGCGCAGGATATTGCCATGCAACTCAAGCACATTCCTGCTCCCTGCAAAACGGTGCAGCCCATCCACATTTTGAGTGATGAGCGTGAATGACGGGGTTTTGTTCTCCATTTCAACCAGGGCATAATGCCCCGGGTTGGGGCGCACGCCTTTAATGGCCTCACGCCGCCATGCATACCAGTCCCACACAAGTTTGGGATCGCGAGCAAAGGCTTCAGGCGAGGCTAGATCTTCCGGCTTGTATTGCGCCCAAAGCCCGGATTGGGCATCTCGAAAGGTGCGGAGTCCGCTCTCTTGGGAAGCACCAGCTCCGGTTAAGGCGGAGATGCGGTCTGCCTTTTCCAGAAATCGAATCAACTCGGCAGGGAATTCCATCATGGAGTGATCGTCCCCAATGTGGGCGTAGGCGTAGCTGTGCAGGGGAGCATCTTCAATCTTTCCTTGAAGACGGGCGTCCCCCCAATCTTGGTTCCATCGGAGGTGGTCGCCACGAATTGATAATCAATCCAGGCAGTCATGTAAAAAGCGTCGTTCTTAATTTCGTCCGAATATAGATCGCGAATGTAGGTACCTGCGCCAATTGTATCCATTTTAAAACTGACCCATTCACTGGGTGTGCCAGAGTTTATGCCGCGAAAGCGAACAAAAAGCAAAACATGGGCTACTCGATTCTGATCCAGCACTTGTGCGGTAAATTTCACAGCGGAAGGATCGCATTTCCTGCCTTTGTAAAATTCATTAACAGAAGTTCTAACTGAAATAAATCCTTCCATTTGAACAGTGGCGGTCGCGGTGTTTGGAGTGACGAACACGATTGGAGGGGTGGCACTGACATCTAGCGTGGCGGTATCTTCTGGTGTGGGTGTTGGGGATTTCAAACCAACCAAAGTAGGCGTTGACGTAAATGTAAGCGTGGGCGTAACAGGCGTAGCCGTTGGAACGGGAGTGTATGTCTTTGTGGAAGTAAACGCCGGGGTAGGCGTTACGGCTGAACCGAGGGTTAAGCCACCTAAAGAACAGGAAAGGGAAAAAACGGCACACAGGAAAAACAGGTATATCTTTTTCATGGTGCCACCTCCAGTGTGGGGATGGGGCATCCTTTTAATGGCTCATAGCACATGCAAGGCTCAAGTGTTGTAACTTCAGGAAAGATCTTGGTGCGTCCCACTTCCTCACCTTTAATATTGGTCGCAACCAACTGCATCCTAACCCATGACTTTTTATAGTGATTGTGACCTTGAATTTCAGTAGCTTGCAACGTGTACGAAAAGGTACCGTTGTTATAATTGAACATCACATCACCGGACGTCCAGGGAGTGTAATCCTCTTTATCAAATGACTTTACCTGCAAAAAGATCACTACGCTAATAACCTCTTCAGGGTCCACCACTTTTGCAACGACCACTGATTTATTGGGTGTGCATTCTCCCCAAAAAATTCTTGTATCTGAAACGGACACTGAAAGAAAACCCGGACCCGGGCGCACTGGCGTTGGCGGTATGACGGGTGTAGCAGTGTATTCACCGATAAAGATCGGGATGGGAGCGAATGTGGAAGTTGGCACATTTGGATCCCATGTGGGAATACGGACGATGGTCGGGGACACCGTTATCGTCGGCGTGATGGACGGCGTCCATGTTGGCAAAGGAGTGTAGGTCATAAACACAGTGGCAGTTGGAGTCTTCGTTTGTGTAGGCGGAATAAACAACGATGAAACATCATTCATCGAGCACGCCTGTACCATGATTGCCAGCATCAACACCGAAATTAACTTGCGCATATCAGACCTCTTAAAGCTATAATACTATGAAATTCCATTCCCTTGATTTTACAACATGTCTGTCA
>JAEURE010000097.1 GCA_016789485.1 Anaerolineales bacterium
CTCGATATTTTTTTCTTCAATTTCCGGCAGCAGGTGGACGCGCGCCTTTAAATAGGGTTCTTCTTCAACGAATTCCCCCAATCGGAAGCGCTGCATCCCTTGCACAAGCAAACGGACTGTTCCATCTGGAGCGCGCAGCAAACGATGGACAGTCGCTATCGTGCCAATTTGGTGCAACTCATTTGGACCAGGCGCTTCCTTTTCAGGGTCCAGCGCGGCAACGAGGCCTACCAATTTATCGCCACCAACGACATCATCCACCAGTTTGATGGAGCGCGGCTGCCCCACTGTCAATGGGACGGCGGTGTTGGGATAGACGACCACGCCGCGCAAAGGCAGGATGGGAAGTACATCGGGAAATTTCTGTCCTTCGTCTTTGCCATCCTCTTTCAGGTCGGAAGTAGCGTCATCCTTTTTTGGGAATCGCGAAAAAACCGACGTCATAAATGTGTTCATCAAGTCCTCGTCGGTTTCGCCGATTTTTTGAAAAAATTCGTGTATGCCAGATTGCCATCTTTGTGCAGGCATGTTTTTATTCAACCTTGATCTGATTTGGTTTTGCTTTTGGGAGAGTGATCGTCAGAAAGCCGTCTTTGTATTCCGCCTGCGCATTTTCAGTCTGAACGGGTCCGGCCAGGCTCACGGCTGTTGCAAATTTTCCGAAACGTATTTCCATTTGATGATAAGCCCGTCTTTCGGGAAGGTCGGAGCGTGAGCCGACGATTAGCAGTGTGTCATTTTCAAGTGTGACTTCAAAGTCCTCTTCGCGCATCCCCGCTATCTCCATGCGGACAATGAAAGACTTTTCTGTTTCGTAGGCATCTGTAGGAGGACTCCAGACATTTGAACGCACCTGCCAGTTCACGGCCTGCAGGATTTCGCGGCGAAAGTCCATCAGCGCCTCATTTGATTTGCGAATAATGGTTGGCATGGTCTTTCTCCTTCTGATCCGCTCATATGCATGTAGCGCCCCCGCCGGGATTCGAACCCAGAACCTCCTGCTTAGAAGGCAGTTGCTCTGTCCATTGAGCTACGGGGGCAATAACACCATTTTACTCGCTCGCCGCAGACGAGACGGGTTCCGGTGCCTGGTAAGGTCTTAATCCGCGATACACACGCGGGCCCGCAATGGTTTTCAAGATAGTATCAGCCGGCCTGCCCAATCTTTTACCCAGGTCTTCGGCAGACATGGGAATATTTCCATTCACCAAAAATGTTCGGAAGATGGCTTCAACCATGGCGGTTCGTTCGCTCGAAAATTCAGGGAGCATTGCACAGTGACTCATCAAAGCGTGCTGCACACCATCGACCGGTTTCACTTCCGCGGTTTGAGGATCGATCCAGTCGATCATCTCTCCTTCTTCAACACTTGCAAAGGCATCCTGATGCTCTTGGCATAATAAAGAACGCAGAAAAACATGCCAATCTCTTTCACTTTTCTTCCACCATTCGAAATCAATGTGAAAAGGAGTTTTTATACTTGGTTTTAGCAGGCTCATTCAACCTCCATATCGAGGCGGAAGTGCAAATCGCCCACATGCTTAAAGACTGGGTTGGTTGCCAACAGAGCAAACAATGGAGCAGGCGGCACGCGGCGGACAAGATTGACTGCCGCATACAATTCCTGCGCATGTACATGCCCTTGTGGATTTGACTTCGTCAATTCACGCATGACAAGCAGCACCAAATCTTCAAACGAACGTTTCTTCTCCCAAACGGGGTCCAGGGTTTTGAAATCAGGCACATGGATAACCATGCGGTCGTTGAATTCAGCAGTAATGGGTTGTTTCAACATGGCAAAAATAAATCCGCCGTCGGTACCGACCATGACAGTACGCACCCAATCCTTCGAGGAGCGCTGACTTTTCACTTCTACGATCACTTCGCCGGGCTGTTCGCCCTTGCGCAATTGAACAAGAGAGCCTGGAATTAATGAATGCGCTTTGTACCATTCGCGCAAACCGAAGACGTACCCATGCTTGAGCACAACCCAGGCAGGGATGCGTTGTTTCGTCTTGCCGTCCACGAGAGTGAAGCGTACGCGCTGGGTTTCGTAAGCAGTTGGGAACAACTTGCGCGCGCGGGGTGACATCGGCAATGTCCCTGCGCGAAGGTGCGGATAAATCAGTGAAATTGTGATCGAGGAAATTTCCTCGCGAGGATCAAGATCTTCGGACGGTGTCAATTCATCATCCAGCTGCGATTCGAGGTTTTTCATCGCAGGGGTTAATTGACTGCGGTCATGTTCGATCTCAATGTAACGCAGCGGTGGTGGGACTTCACGCACAAAATCAGGTTCAAGGCGGCGCAAGCACCAAAGAACCTGTCCTGCTGGACCGACCTCATCAAAGCGGTCGTCATCCTGCAAGGCGTAATTCAAAGAGAACTCTGCCAACTTGGGATTTACACCCGTGGGCAGTTCAATTTCTTTTATCAAAGCGTCCGCTTGCAATGGTTCCCCGCCAGACATGTCCAAAACCGCTTCAGCTAGATTTAACTGACCCTGATTGATGTCGATCAACAGCGCACGCGGGAACCAGCGCCCCGCGATCTTTACCAAGCCTTCATCCGCATTGAATGCAGATTCTAATTTCTTTTCAATCGTCTCCCCATGTTCGCGCAAAATCAACGCGGAACTTACTTCGTCACTTTCAGGTGTAACGACCGGTGCGTCATTCAACAAATGAGTTTCGAGACGAGCCGCAAACATTCGCTCTGAACTGTCTTCCATTTCAACGGTCAGCACATCAAATTCACTAACGGATGGATTCATCCCTACACGTACAGCTGTAACTTTTCCGCGTTTCCACTCCAACGCAGGGAAAACAAGCTCGTCGCCAACCGCATACGTTTCCTTCGGCAAAAAGGTTTTACCGGCAGCTTTGCGGCTGCTCTCTGCAGCTTTCCGCTCCGCGCGAATACGCGCCTCGACAAATTCAGAAGCAAGATCGCCCGTTGTTAAAGGCGTCTCACGCTCAAAGAGAAAGGTATGAAGATTTTCAACGTCTTGCGGGGTGACTTGAACCGATGACCAATATTCGTTGGGAAGTTTGAATGCGCCTGCCATACTCAGCCTTGAAATGAATTTACGCCTACCATGAGGCGACGTGATTATACCTTACCTTGTTCAGACTTCCTATACTTTGCGAAAAAAAGCACAGGATTAACCATTGAAGAAGAATTCACACATTTTCTTCATCATCTTCTCAAGTTAATCGTGTAAATTTTACGGCTTCAACGCGTCTGTATAAAAACAAAAAGGATGAAAATGAAAAAACAAATTTTGATCATCGCAGTTTTGACCTTCGCAATTACACTTTCGGCTTGCGGTGGACAAGCGCCTCAGACCGCGACGGCGCCTGCCGTGCCAACCGAAACAGTTTCCCAGCCGACAGAAGCACCGGCAGCAACAGAAACAGTCGTCCCTGCGACAGAAGCGGCAACAAACACTGACGTTCAACCGCCTGCCGGGGTCAGCTTCGTGAATGACATCAAGCCCATTTTTGATGCGCGCTGCATCAAATGCCATGGTGTCGAACAAACCAAGGAAGGTTTGGATTTGCAAACTTATGAAAATATCTTTGCAGGTTCGCGTAACGGCCCGGTCATCGAGCCCGGCAACGCCGCAGACAGCTTGCTCGTCCAATTGATCGTGGACGGTGAAATGCCGAACCGCGGAGCCCCCGTCACTCCCGAGGAACTCCAGTTGATCATTGATTGGGTCAATCAGGGTGCGCTGAATAACTAAGACCTTGTTTTTCGAAAAAGCGACTTCGCCTGCGAGGTCGCTTTTTCGATTAAGTACATTTATAATGGCGGCTACCCCAAACATAATGGACAAATCACACCAGCCCGCCCCCATCATCCAACCGCCAAAGGAATTTTTCCTAACGTCATTCAAACTGCCTGATATCAGTTTCTGGCAGGATGACCCGACCACGCCGCAGGAAATCAACTTTGAAAAAATGGCGCAAATGACCCGCGGGGTTATCATCCGTGCAGGCCAGAATCTCTGGGAGGATATAAAATTCAAAACCTCATGGCTGCACGCAAAACAAGCGGGACTGCTGCGCGGCTCCTATTGGTTTTATGACAGCCGCGCCAACCCAAAACGCCAGGCGGAAAAATGGGTGCAAGTGCTCGGCAACGACACCGGTGAAATGGAATTATGGTGCGACTTTGAAGACCGCTACGGCGGAGCCTACACTGGCTGGCGTCATTGGTTTGATTTTATGGAGCGCCTGAAGGTCCTGCTTCCCGATAAAAAACTTGGCGTATACACGGGCTATTATTACTGGCAGGAACTTGCCGCCGGCGTGACATATTTTTCCCAATACCCGTTATGGATTGCGGCCTACAATACAGATGCGCCGCGCGTACCTCCAATTTGGGAAGATTGGACTTACTGGCAATTTACAGACAACGGCGATGGAACCCTGTTCGGTGTGGAAAGCAAGAACATTGACTTGAACTACTTCAAAGGCACCGAAGCGGATTTTTTGGCACGTTATCCAACTACGCAAGTACAAGCTAACCTCATTGCAAAATTCGGCAATACATTGGTGGAATACAGGAGATTCTCATGACCCAATACAGCATGACCCCCATCAGCAGCGGAACAAGAATGCGCAGTGACCACAACACCTTTTCAAGCGTGGTCGCCTCCTACTCCCGCGGACAACTGATCGTCGGCGACGAAATTTGGGAAGCTCCTGCAGATGGCAGCGAAGTAAAAAAAGGCGACAAATGGCTCAAAGTCACATCCGTGGATGGAGTCAACGTGGCGGAGCGCGGTTGGATGGCTTACATTCATAAGGGCGTACCGATCTGCGATAATTTCAAAGTTATCGAAGATCCCAATCCAAACCCAACTCCCGTCTTCCCGGAATCCTTCACACTGACAGACCCTAGCGGCGCAAAAGCCGAGTACAAGTTTGTGAGGATTATCGAGGGGTGAAGAATTTGTTCTACAAATTTCATGCAGCCCTGGTTGGTTTAAGTTAAAATCGAAAAAATCTTAGAGGAGAAATATTATGAGACAAAGGAATTGGCGGTTTGTTTTTACTGGATTTTTGTTCCTTGCCCTTGCCGTTGGATTTTTCTTTATCATGTTGACTGTTGCGCCAAGCTCAACCGATCCTGAAGCAATGATGCAAATCGTTGGAAATGCTTCTGGAGTACTCGGCGGTGTCAGCGTGATCTTGATCATTCTCGGGCTGATCGGTAAAAAATCGTAGCACCGCTGCGCTCCGTTCTCTTCTTTAAGAAAGAGATTACTTCTCGACAACTTATCCAAATGGATAGGTTGTTTTTGAACTTCTCCTGCCCAATAACGCTGGTAAAAGGAAAATCTTATGAGTAAATTCGGCTCCGACCCTCTTTCTTTTTTTAATTTCATTTATCGGGAAATTCCACCCTGGGATGTTGGCGGTCCTCAACCCGCAATGTCCGCGCTTCTCGCAGAGTACCCGCCTGAAAATCCCATTTTGGATGTTGGCTGCGGCTCTGGTGATCTTGCCATTCATCTGGCAAAACTTGGACATCAGGTTGTCGGGATAGACTTCGTAGACACGGCGATTGCTCATGCACAAGAGAAAATCAGCTCACTTCCACCTGAGACGGCACGGCTATTAAATTTCCAAGTGGCGGATGCATTGCAGCCATCGCTTCTCCAAATGAAATTTGGTTCAGTCGTTGACTCTGGATTTTTGCATGTGCTGGATGAAGATCAATCCAGCCGCTTCATTCGTGACCTTGCTCTGGCTCTGCGCCCCGGCGGACGTTACTACCTGCTTGCATTTGCAACCGAATTTCCCATACCCAACACGCCGCGAAAAGTGACAGAAGAGGAATTGAAAGCTCGCTTCACACCCAAGAACGGCTGGTCCATCAAGGATATCCGCTCGGCAGAATTCCTCAGCCGCGTAGCTCCCCCAGTGGCTGCTATTGGCGCATGCGTCGAACGTATGTAAAGCCCGAGGTTATTTTTCCATCCGTCATATCAAAAAATTACAAACTACACCTTGACACACTGCCTCCGTAGGCGTAAAATTCGATTAATCGGATTAATCAACTTTTATGTTGCGCGAACGTGTTTCCCCGAACATTTCTGAGTTTCTCAAATACCTTGCTGCTCACCCAGAGGCCGAGAATAATCTGCCGGCTTTAACTGAACTTAGCCGCGAGCTAGGCGTTGGTGTGGCGGCTTTGCGGGAACAACTTGAAGTGGCGCGAGCGCTCGGGCTTGTAGAAGTCAAGCCGCGGACGGGAATGAGGCGCAAGCCGTATAACTTTGCGCCAGCAGTGTTGAAAAGTCTCGATTACGCCATTGCGTTAAATAAAGATCATTTCATTGCCTTCGCAGACTTACGCCAACATGTTGAAATTGCATATTGGCGTGAAGCTGTGAAATTGCTAACCCCTGAAGATCACAACAAATTGCGAAACCTTGTGTCGCGCGCATGGGAAAAACTGCGCGGCTCGCCCATTGAAATCCCACACCCTGAACATCGCGAATTGCATCTCACCATTTATCAGCGCCTGAACAACCCGTTTGTCACAGGTCTTTTACAGTCCTATTGGGATGCCTACGAAACAGTCGGGTTGAATTTTTTCACTGACTATACCTATCTCACCGAAGTCTGGAATTATCATCAACAAATGGTTGATTCCATTTGCTCAAACGATGTGGAGGCCGGCTACAAAGCCCTCTCCGAACATACAGATCTAATTCACCAATTAATTTCTTCGTCTCAATGACGAATCCAACGAGGAGTTTCATGAACAAGATAGTGAACGATTTTTCGATCACTGTTGGCACCAAGAACGGCTCCGGCAGTTCCACCGCCAACAACACGATCCTGCGATCCATTTTCAAGATGGGTATACCCGTTTCGGGCAAGAACCTGTTCCCTTCCAACATTCAAGGCTTGCCTACCTGGTATACCATCCGCGTGAATAAAGATGGATTCATCGCGCGACAGGACGCCAACGATATTGTCATTGCGATCAATCCTGATTCGTTCGCGCGGGACCTTGCATCTGTCACGCCGGGCGGAGCTTTTTTCTACTCTGACGATATCAAGCTGCCTGTCACCCGAACAGACGTTGCTATTTACCCGATGCCCATAAAAGCTATCGTGAAGAACGACCCGAATGTGCCAACCGATTTTCGTGACCTTGTAGGAAACATGGTCTATGTGGGCGTGCTTGCTCAAATGATCGGCATGGATATGGACACAATCCTTGCTGCATTGACCTTCCATTTCAAAGGCAAGCAGAAACCAATTGACATGAACTACAACGCCGTGAAGGCCGGCGCAGAATGGGCAAAGACGAATCTCGAAAAGAAAGATCCTTACTTCGTTGAACCTATGAACAAGACCGACGGCCTTATCATGGCGGATGGCAATACTGCTGGCGCGCTCGGTTCTATTTTCGGCGGTGTGCAATTTGCAGGCTGGTATCCCATCACTCCTGCCACGTCTCTGGCGGAAGGCTTGAACGATTATTTGCCTGTGCTTCGCAAACGCGAAGACGGCAAGCACACATACGCCATTGTACAAGCAGAAGATGAACTCGCTGCGCTTGGCATGGCAATCGGTGCTGGCTGGGCTGGTTTACGCGCAATGACATCCACCTCCGGGCCCGGTCTATCCCTGATGACCGAATTTGCCGGGCTGGCGTATTATGCCGAAGTGCCTGTGGTCATTTGGGACGTACAGCGTATCGGCCCAAGCACTGGTTTGCCCACCCGCACCTCACAAGGCGATTTGACCTTTACTCATTTCATCGGTCACGGTGATTCACATTCCATCATCCTGCTGCCTGGCGACGTGTACGAATGTTTTGAATTTGGCTGGAAATCCTTTGATATCGCCGAACGGGCGCAGACTCCCGTCTTCGTGTTGAGCGACCTCGACATGGGCATGAATCAGTGGATGAGCAAGCCCTTCCAATATCCTGAAACTCCAATGGATCGCGGCAAGGTCCTATGGGAAAAAGATCTCGAAGAGATCAAGGGGAATTGGGGACGCTACCTTGATAAGGATGGCGATGGCATTCCCTACCGCACTTTCCCTGGCAACAAGCACCCACTGAGTGCATATTTCACCCGCGGCACCGGCCACGATGAGTACGCAAAATACACTGAAGACGCTGGCGCTTACATGCGCAACATGGAACGCCTTAAGATAAAGCACTACAACGCGGCGAGCTACATGCCCAAACCTGTACTGCACCCTGTAAAAGGTGCAACAGTTGGCATCCTTGCCTATGGCTCCACGGAAAACGCCGTGCTCGAAGCACAGTATCAACTCGAAAAAGAAAACGGAATTAAGGTAGATTTCCTGCGCGTTCGCGCCATTCCATTTACTGAAGAAGTTACCAAGTTCATTGAAACATATGATCAGATCTTCATTGTGGAAATGAACCGCGATGGACAGATGCACCAGATCCTGCTGACGGAATATCCGCAGTACGCTGCGAAGTTCAAGTCTGTGGCGTATCATGACGGTTTGCCTGCAGCTGC
>JAEURE010000098.1 GCA_016789485.1 Anaerolineales bacterium
CACAACCCGCTCCCCCTCTATCAAACGCTGACGCTCGAAGCACGCATTACGCAAGTGGACGAGAGAAAAATCTTCTCGACAGGCGAAGTCAAATTAGCCGATTCAACCGTCGCCGTGAGCGGACGCGGAATCTATGTGGTCGCTCCACATTTGTTTGAGCAGGTCAGATTAAAGAGAAACGAACCGTGAAAATCAAGAGTCTCGTTTATGTTCTTCTATTCCTGGCAGTGACATCCTGCCTGCCTGTCCCCACGTCTACGCCGCCGCCAACAATAGCTGTTCCTGTGATGATTCAGGTCGAGGAAAATCCGTACAGGCCGCGGACCAGCGACGCAAACCTGAAACTGGCAGGAGCGATCATCAACAGCACGAACCTGGTCGAGCGTTTTGACCTTGACCCTTTTCGCGTGGAGTTGATTATTTCAGGTTCGGTGCCAAGCGTCTGCAATGAACTGAGAATCAACGTTGCCCCGCCCAACAAAGATTTTCAAATTTACGTTGAGGTCTACAGCCTGGTCAACACAGACATTAATTGCGACAACGTATTTCAGCAATTTGAAGCCAGCCTGCTCCTGGGCGTTTACTCCAACGGACGTTATACGGTGTGGGTCAACGAGGGGTTTGCAGGTGACTTCATTACATATTGATGGTTTTTGATCTTATTTATTCCACCCTGCTGACCGTGCCGATTTTCGCATTCACCAAATTCACAAGGTCTGCAACCCCCAATCGAATATCCATTCCACGCTGCCCGCCCGAGATATAAATTTCATCGAAGGATTGCGCAGCAGAATCAATCACCACCTGAAAACCTTTATTGATCAACGCCAGCGGAGAAATACCCCCCGCCTGCAAACCCGTCAACTGCTCGGCTTCGCGCTCGCTGGGCAGGTGCATTTTCTTCTCGCCCAAAAATCCAGCCAGCAACTTCAAATCCACAACATGCGGACCAGGAATCACTGCCAGGACAGGCTTTCCATTTTCACGCTTTGTGACGATGGTCTTGAAAACCTGTTCCGCAGGCACACCCATCAATTGCGCAACTTCCAGCGCACCAAGTTTTTCAGCAGGAACTTCATGTACCGCATATTTCACCTTACGCGCATCCAAAAATCTTGTGACATTATTCGTGATAGTCATGTTATATAAAATCCTGTACAATTATAAACATATTGGAGGCTGATATGTCCAATCAGGAACAGGAAAGACTAAAACGACTTCGCGAGAAGCAGCTTCAGGCACGCGACCCGCTCGTCAAACAGCGCCAATTCCAGCACAACAGCTCCGTCAAAGAAAAGCGGATGCGCAAACCATTTTCCATGTCCAAAGCGTGGAAAGACATTCCCCACCTCGTCAAAGTTCCATTCTACAGCCTTATCCTTGGCATTGTCGTCATCTTCGTTCTCCCCACCTTTTGGGATTCGACGTACGCAATTTACGTCGGCGCAGGTGCAACTGCCCTGTTTATGATATTTGGAGCGATTCTTGGCAACTCGCTTGACCTTCGTGACGATATCCGAAACCATATTAAATAAAAATCGCTTCGCTTTTATAATCTGAAAACTGATTCTGCACAACAAGCATTATCCACACCCAAACCCTGGAGGCAACATGATCAGCACGGAAACCCTGTCCCAATTCAGTTTATTCAACGGACTCCCAGAGTCTCTGCTTGGCGAGATCGTTGCCATCAGCACAGAAGCTTCCTATAAAAAAGGCGACTTCGTCTTCCGTGAAGGCGAAAAAGCGGATAAATTGCATTTCCTCATTAATGGAAGCATTGCCCTGCGTGTGAAACTGACCTCGCGCCCAGACAGCGTAACGGTTTCCTTTGTCTCTTCGCCGTATCAAAGTTTTGGGTGGTCTGGGGTTGTGCCGCCCTATCATTACACCTCCAGCGCAGACTGTGACGAAGATTCAAACCTGCTCATCATCCCTGCCGAGCCGTTCATGAAATTGCTCGAGAAAAACCCTGAAGCGGGCTTCAAGGTCATGCAGCGGATTACGGTCATCATTGCGGATCGCCTGAGAAACAGCCGCCAAGCTTTGTTAAAAACAATTTAATCCCGCCTCAACCCAGGAAAAATTTCCAGAAAACAGGAGCAGGCATGGGCGCAGCACGAAGCGCTCATCCTGTTTTGATTCCATATCTCAAAGTAGTACAATTATCCGAATGAAAACAGCAACTGCTGCAATTCCGCTCGAGAAACTTCTAGAACAACTTCCAGAGACGTACACTGTCGCAGACCGCGAGCTGGTACAGCGTGCCTATCTTGTGGCGGAGGAGGCGCACCGTGAGCAAAAAAGGCATTCGGGCGAGCCGTACATCAATCACTGTGTTGCAGTGGCAAGCATTCTCGCCGAGTTGAAGGTGCCTTCAGAGGTGATCGCAGCGGGGCTCTTGCACGATACAGTGGAAGACACACCGATCACACTTGCGGACATCCGCCGTGATTTTGGAGACACGGTAAAAATATTGGTGGATGGCGTAACCAAGCTGACCCACTTGCCGCGAGTCTCGCGCGGCGACCAGCACGCTGAAAACGGAAGCAATGGAAGTGAGCCTGACGAACCGCTGACCGAGCCAGCCTTGCTTGGGCGCAAGGAAGACATGATCTCTGAAACACTGCGAAAGACCTTCCTTGCCATGGGCGAGGATGTACGCGTGGTGTTGATCAAGCTGGCAGACCGTTTGCATAATATGCGCACGCTTGGGCACATGCCTGAACATAAGCGCAAGCGCATCGCGCAGGAAACGTTGGATATTTTCGCGCCGCTTGCCAACCGACTCGGCATCTGGCAGATCAAATGGGAATTGGAAGACCTCGGCTTTCGACATGTAAACCCTGAAAAGTACAAGGAAATTGCGGAACTGCTGGCGGAGAAAAGACCAGACCGCGAAACGCAGCTTGAAAATATTAAAGATAATCTGCTCAAACTGCTCGAGAAGAACAATATCAAAGCCGAAATTAGCGGACGACCCAAGCATATTTATTCGATCTTCAAAAAGATGCAAAAGAAGGGCAAGCCCTTCAATATGGTGCACGATGTGCGTGCGGTGCGTTTGATCGTTCCTGATGTGCCTTCATGTTACGCCGCGCTGGGAGTCATCCACACCACATGGCGACCCATCCCAGGCGAATTCGATGATTACATTGCCGCGCCAAAGGATAACTTTTACCAATCCCTGCATACAGCTGTAGTATATGAAGATAAGCGTCCGCTCGAAGTTCAAATCCGCACCAGTGAGATGCATTTGAATGCGGAGTATGGAATTGCCGCACACTGGCGCTACAAGGAAGGCACGAAGCATTCCGACAAAAATTTTGAGCAGCGCATCAATTCCCTGCGTTCGATGATGGAATGGCGCTCGGATGTGAACGATGCCGCTGAATTCGTCGAATCCATGCGCAGTGACGTGTTTCAAGACCGTGTGTACATCTTCACTCCACGCGGTGACATCATTGACCTGCCCGCTGGCTCCACACCGATTGACTTTGCATACCACGTCCACACAGATATCGGTCACCGCTGCCGCGGCGCGCGCGTCAATGGCAAGCTTGTACCTTTGTATCAGGAATTAAAGACGGGCGATCAGATCGAGATCCTCACTACAAAGCGCGGCGGACCCAGCCGCGACTGGTTGAATCAAAATCTCGGTTTGGTGCGAACCTCGCGCGCGCGCTCGAAGATCAAAGTCTGGTTTAAGAAACAGGAAGATGAGCAAAATCTCACCCAGGGACGTGACACACTGGAGCGCGAACTTCAAAGGCTTGGGCTAAACGAAGTCAATTTTGAAAAGCTGGCACGCGACCTCGGCTACAAGACCCCGGATGAACTTTTCATTGCGCTTGGCAGCAGCGACCTTTCTATTAGCAAGGTCATCAAGCAATTTTCCGAGGACGAAGTCACAGAAGATGTACTTGCAGCAAATGCTCCTACTACTTCAAAAACCTCCACAGACGTGGTGGAAGTGGTGGGATTGAAGGGCATGCTTTCGAACATGGCACGCTGCTGCAATCCGATGCCCGGCGATCAGATCGTCGGCTTCATCACCCGGGGACGCGGCGCGACCATCCACAGGCAGGATTGTCCGAACATCCTGCAAACGAAAGACCGCGAAAGGATTTTGCAAGTTGGTTGGGGGCATGTGGAGCGGACATTCCCTGTTCCCATTAAGATCAAAGCATATGACCGTCAGGGATTGATGAGTGATATTTCAAACCTGCTTGCAGATGAAAATATCAACATCGCGAATGTGACAGTAAATGTCAATCGCAGCATTGCAGATTTGAGCCTGATCATCGAAGTGAAGAACCTGACTCAGCTCAGCCGCATCCTGACCCGCATCGAAAACCTGCCGAACGTGATGGAAGCGCATCGCACAAACCCGGGGTAGCTTTCCAAAATCTTTTAAAAGCATTATCAAACCTTCGCGCGCATGGGCATGGGGTATAATCGCCGCGCATTCAACATGTTATCCGTAACCGAAGCGCGTGAACGCATCCTTTCCCATTTCAAAACCACAGCAACAGAAAGCATTCCGTTGATTGCGTGTGCAAACCGCGTATTGGCAGCGGACATTGCCAGCACGCACGAACTCCCTCTCTTTGATAATTCAGGCATGGATGGATTCGCCATCCGCGCGGAAGATAGCTCCGCTTCACACATTACCCTGAAAGTGGTCGGGGACATCCCGGCAGGCTCCACCCCGAATCTGACTCTCAAACCCGGTGAAGCCGCACGGATCATGACAGGCGCGCAATTACCAGAAGGGGCAAATGCTGTCATCCCGGTTGAAGACACAGATTTCCACAACCGCAAGGCAGGCACATCCGCTCCTGAAACAGTCTCATTTGAAAAAAAAGTGAAGGTTGGAGAAAACGTCCGCCCGCGCGGCATGGATATTCACGCTGGCGAAGTAGTCATCAAAAAGGGGCAAACTCTCAAGCCGCAGGATCTCGGTCTGCTGGCTATGCTTGGAATTGCAAACGTGCAAGTGCACAAAAAGCCGCGCGTGGCATTGCTTTCATCAGGAGATGAATTGCTGGCAGTGGACGCTCCGCTCGAATCAGGCAAGATCCGCGATTCAAATTCGTACACATTGGCGGCATCTATTGAAAGCGCGGGAGGGGATGTGCTTCGGCTGGGTGTGGCAAAAGACACCCGCGAATCAGTGGAGGAGCTTTTTAAAAAGGCAATTAGCGAGGATGTGGATTTCATTCTCTCGTCCGCGGGAGTGAGCGTGGGTGCGTTCGACTATGTTAAAGAAGTAATTGAAGCCAACGGTGAAATGGATTTTTGGCGGGTGAATATGCGCCCGGGCAAACCGCTGGCATTCGGTAAATATTTTGATAAACAATTCATCGGCTTGCCGGGCAACCCGGTCTCGGCTTTTGTCGGGTTTGAGGTTTTTGTGCGTCCTGTGTTCGAGCGGCTGAGCGGCAAATTGGAAAGCAGCAGGCGCAGGATTAAAGTAAGAAGCGCAGAGGAGATCGAATCCGATGGACGGGAGAGTTATCTGCGGGCAAAACTCCATGAGGAAAATGGAATCCAGATTGCCCGCCTGACCGGGCACCAGGGTTCGGGAAACCTGCTCTCTTTGGTACAAGCGGATGCTTTACTTATTATCCCCGCTGGTGTAAAATGCGTGCCTGCTGGACAGGAAGTAGAAGCACTACTATTGTGAGGAAGCATGGATAAATGGCTCTACCGCGCAATGCTTGCGCTTGTGATCGTCGGTTTGCTCGTTTCGATTTACATGACCATCTATAAGGTCACATCCAACGACAGCATGTGCCTGGGCTCAGGCGATTGTTCCACCGTTAACGCGAGCCGCTATTCAGAAGTGAACGGCATCCCCGTTGCTACGATCGGTGTGCTAGGCTACATGGCGATTCTCGGTGTGCTCGTATTTGAAAATCGCAATTCGTTCTTCCGTCAGAATGGCACGCTGCTGGTCTTTGGTATGGCACTGACAGGTTTTATTTTTACTGTCTGGCTGATCTATGTGGAGATCGCACTCTTGAAAGCAATTTGTCCGTTTTGTGTTACATCGCAGGTTGCAATGACCATCATCTTCATCCTCTCCGTCATTCGCCTGATTAAAACCCCCCAATCGTAGGAGGAAGTGAAATATGCCCCGTATTAAATGTCACTATGCAGATTGTGTGTTCGTGGACGAAGGATATTGTTCCGCCGCAGCAGTGGAACTGGACCCGGACACCGGCTGTGCCACCTATTCCCCATCAGATGCGGCAGTGGTTGCCGAAGATGACTGGGATGAAGAGGATGAAGCCGAAGAATGGGACGATGAGGAATCTGACGAAGACGACGATGAATGGCTGGACGACGAAGACGAATTCTAGCCAGCGCTTCCTCCTTAACTAAAATTGAATCTACATAAAAAGCCTTCTCGGCGCGAGGAGGCTTTTTTGTTAGCGTGAATTGGCAAAGTTAAAACGTTATTTTCCAAACTGATATAACAATACACCTGCCGCCACCGCAAGGTTGAGCGAACTGACCCGTCCCTGCATGGGAAGGGAAACGGTCACATCACAAGCGGCAGTCTGCTCCTTGGTTAGTCCCTTTTGCTCGTTCCCCAACACCAATATCCACGGGATTTGCGGGACGAGGGTGTCATATCCCACATCTGCTTTGGCAGATGTGGCAATAAGCTGATAATTTCCAGAACGAGCCCAGGAAATAAAATCATTGAATGACGTTTGAATGACAGGCTTCCAGAACAAGGTCCCCATGCTGGCGCGTATTACAGACGGATGATATAACTCCACGCCGCCGTCAAGCAGGAAGAGAGTATCCGCACCAACTGCATCTATTGTGCGCAGAATCGTGCCAACATTTCCCGGGTCCTGCGGGGAAACGAGCGCAACCGCCCGCTTGAATGGTTTGATATCGCCGGGTCGACTCTTTCTCTGGCGGACGATGGCAATAATTCCCTGGGGGTTTTCCTTGTCAGCCAGCGATTCCATCACTTGTTCTGTGACAGGCTGGGGCTTGAAAGAGAAGCGGGTGATCAATTCATGGGCGAAGGGACTGGTCAACACGCCGGATGAATACAGGATCGTTTCAACCTCCCAGCCTGCTTCCACCACTTCCCCAACATGGTGAATCCCCTCGACGAGAAACAGGCTGCTTTCATTTCGCGCTTTTTTTTGGCGCAGCGCGCGCGCCTGTTTGATGAGCGGGTTGCTTGTGCTGGTAATCAATGGCTTCTGCATTCCCTTATTGTAAATGATTATTTAGGTATACTCAGCCATATTTAAAGGAGAACCTTATGTCTGCAACCTCTCAACCCATGCAAAAAGTTTACTGGACTTACGCGTTATGGCTGGCGACTTTCACCATTTTTTATAATATCGCAGAAGGATTGGTTTCCATCGGGTTTGGCGTAAGCGACGAGTCATTGGCGCTCTTCGGCTTTGGCGTGGACTCTTTCATTGAAGTGATGTCCGGCATCGGGATCCTCGTAATGGTGAATCGCATTCGTCAGAATCCCGGCACTTCGCGCACGCCTTTTGAGGTAACTGCGCTGCGGGTAACAGGCACTGCGTTTTACATCCTCGCCGCAGGGCTCGCAGTTACCGCGGTCTATAATATTTTCACAAATCACAAACCAGAGACAACTCTGCCGGGTCTGGTCATTTCGGTGATTTCGATTGCCGTCATGTGGGCGCTGGTGATGGGAAAACGCAAAGTAGGACGAGAGCTCAATTCCATGCCAATTCTTGCCGACGCAAACTGCACAATGGTTTGTATTTACATGTCAGTCGTTTTACTGGTTTCAAGTTTTATATACCAGTTGACGGGCTTTGGTTTTGTGGATAGCCTCGGCGCATTGGGCTTGATCTATTTTTCGGTCAACGAAGGCCGCGAATCGTTTGACAAAGCCAAGGGTCTGGAATGCGATTGCGAAGATGAAAACTGCAACGACTAACCGCTAGTTTATAATTATCAACATGAAATCCCTCCGCTGGCTGATTCTTTTGCTGATTCTGTTTTTATTCGCATGCCAGCCAAATATTCCTCAACGTATCACGATCATTGACGGGGATATGATACGCGACGTCAGTACGAGCGCACGAACACCGCTATTGATTCTGACAGAAGCAGGCATCACGCCCACTCCCGCAGACCGCGTTTTTGTCAACGGAATTCCTTTTGCGTTGGATCAATCCATAACGACAAAAGGCTCCATTCAATTACAATTGCGACGGGTGGTTTCGGTCACTCTCAACACACCGCAAGGCGAGCGAACGCTGCAAACCTCCGCGCTGACAGTTGGTCAAGCGCTAAGCGAAGCAGGTTTTTCACCCAGCATAAATGACTTGATCAATCCGCCTGCTGAAACAGCGCTCATCGGCGCAACAACTGTGACGTATTCTCCAGCGCGGGATTTGGTCATTACAACTGGTGAAGAAATCCTTAACATCCGCTCTGCAGCAGGGACGATTGGTGCGGCGCTTGCTGAAGC
>JAEURE010000099.1 GCA_016789485.1 Anaerolineales bacterium
GGATGGGGTCACTGTGGCCGGGGTGATGGATACCGAACAGGTCGACTCAAATGTCGGCACGGAGTTCGACCCGTTCCGTCAGGCAGGCTTGGATGTGTACCGTGACACAAATCGAGGTCAAATGCACCATAAAGTCATGATCATTGACGAAAGCATTGTGCTCTTTGGCTCTTATAATTTCACCAACAGCGCCGAGGATCGAAATGACGAAACCCTACTTGTTATCTATAACGAGGAAATTGCCGCACAATTCATGAAGGAATTCCAAAGGATATACGGGCAGGCGCAATGAATTTTCTCAAAGGATTTTTACACTCTTAATTTTCCCCGTTGTCTTGAATAAGCCGTAACTTTTTCACCCCTATTGCGACTATTTGGATGTAACCAATCAACAATAAAAAAGAGGTGAAAAATGAAAAAGGTATCTCGGGTTCTTTTGTTTGTAATGGCGCTGACCGCTGTGCTTCTCAGTGCCTGCGGCGGGGCTGCGGCTGCCACACAAACCGCCGGCGCAGGGAAAGCTCAGGCTGCCCTTGTCGAATTTACAGGCGTTATTGAAGCCATCAATGGCGATCAATGGACAGTGGGCGGCACCGTCATTACCGTTCCCACTACTGTCTTGCGTGATGGTCCCTATCAGGTTGGGGATGTCGTCAAAGTGGAAGTGGAAGTTCAGGCGGATGGCTCAGCAGTAGTCACCCGTGTGGAAACACCCACTCCAACTGACACTACGGGCAATGATAATTCCAACGCCAACGTCAATTCGAATGCCAATAGCAATGCGAACGCGAACAGCAACACCAGCATCAACGGCAATTCAAATGCCAATAGCAATTCCAATGTGAACAGCAACAGCAATGACTCCAATTCCAATGGCGATGATAGCGGCGGTAATAGCAATGACAGCAATGACAATAATGATGATCACGGCGGAAACTCTGGCAACGATAATGAAGACGGCGATGACAAAGGCGGCGGCAACGATAACGATGACTAATCGTCAGGCAGATATTGTCCAATAATTTGAGGGTCGCTTGGATAACGCAAACACGTCCAGGCGGCCTATCTTTGCGAAAATCACCACTGGAAAATCAATGACAAAGCGCTTTCTTGTTCCCGTCTTTCTGTTCGTTCTTTTTTTTGCGGTCATGGCCATTGTTCAATTTGCCACACCCAACCTGCCTGACAATGATGGTTTTTATCATATAAAACTGGCCTGGCTGATGCGGACAGAGAGTTTGAAGCCCGATTTTCCGTGGCTGCCATTGAGTATTCTGAACGAAGCTGAGTTTTACGATCACCATTTTCTTTTCCATGTTGCGTTGATCCCCTTCACGTATGGCAATTTACGCCTCGGCGCAAAATGGGCGTCGGTTTTCTTTTCAGCGATTTCTTTTCTTGCGGTATGGTATTTGTTTTACCGCCAAAAGGTTCCTTTATCGTGGTTATGGGCGCTGGCGTTGTTGGGAATTTCCGATGCTTTTCTGTACCGAATGTCCATCACTCGCGCTCAGTCCCTGTCATTGGCGGTCCTGGCGCTTGGGTTAGCCTGGATTTTGGAAGGGAAGTACAAGCAACTGGCGGTTTTGTCTTTCCTTTATGTTTGGATGTATGACGCCTTTCCACTCATGCTGATGCTTGCTGGCTTGCATTTCATCTCGATTTTGTTGATGGAGCGAAGACTGGAGTTTCGTCCGCTGGTGTGGGTCGGAGTTGGCATTCTGGCCGGGTTGATCATCAACCCTTATTTCCCCAATAACCTGATCTTTACCTGGCACCACCTTCTGCCAAAACTGGCAGACGCCACTTCGGTCAGCGTTGGAAACGAATGGTATCCGTACGATACGGCTCAACTACTGAAAAACTCACTGCCTGCGCTGCTCGCCTTTGCCAGCGGAACTTTTGCTCTCGGGCTTTCAGGCCGCAAAATGGATGTACGGATCGCCACCTCTTTTTTTATTGCCCTTTTGTTTGGACTGATGTTGTTCAAAGCCCGCAGGTTCGTGGAATACTTTCCGCCTTTTGCCTTGATCTTTGCGGCTTTTGCCTGGTCGCCTCTTTTTCCAACCTCTCAGCCTGCTGCAGTACCTTTGAAATTCCCCGCGCTGATTCGGGCAAACTTAAATCTCGTTGTATTGGCGTTAGCCGTCCTGATAGGAATCATACGAACGATTCCTGCTGCACAAAGCAGCATCGCTTCCTCTAAACCGTATGATTTATACGGCGGCGCATCCGTCTGGCTGATTCAAAATACCCCGGCTGGAGAGCGGGTCTTCCAGACCGATTGGGACGATTTCCCGCGTTTGTTTTTCTATAATACTCACAACACGTATCTTGCTGGCCTCGACCCCACGTACCTTCAGTTATACGACAGCGATTTGTATGATCTTTGGGTGAGTATCACTCGTGGGGAAGTGGAGCAGCCATCAGGTCTGATTTTGAAGCGTTTCTCGTCGCGTTTTGTGATCACAGATTTGGATCATCAAGGGTTTATTGATCAAGCAGCCAAAGACCCTGGCATGAAAGAAGTCTATCGGGACGGGCAGGCCGTCGTTTTTGAAGTATTCGAACCATGATAATATATTGTAAATTGAATGTGAAATGACAAATTTTGGAACACGGATGTCAATAAAACTCATGACTGCTGCGGACGGGAAACAGGAATTGAAAGACCTGCGCGAGATCGATGCAAAAACGATCGGCGCAATATACGACAAATATTTTTCCGAGGTCTATCGATATGTGTTGTATCGAATCGGAGATCAGTCCCAGGCGGAAGATATTGCCAGCGACGTATTCATCCGCCTGCTTGAAGCGGTGAAGGATGGACGCGGTCCCCAAACCAACCTCAAAGGCTGGTTGATCGGGACGGCATCTCATGCCGTTGCTGATTACATGCGAAAAAAATACCGTCGCCCTGAAGATGAGATCTCCGATTCGCTGCCAGACCTGAAACCTGGTCCCGCTTTCGAAGTGGATCAACGCGAACAAAACCGTGCTGTACAAAGCGCGTATACACAATTAACCCCGGAACAACAAGATGTATTGGCCTTGCGGTTTGGGCAGGGATACTCTCTCGAGGAGACCGCGGAGTTTATGAATAAAAATGTCAACGCGGTAAAAGCTCTCCAATTCCGTGCATTAGCTGCTCTCCAGCGCGAGCTTGGCGAGGTGGATTATGAATAATATTTTTGATGCTCTTGAAATTTGCCTGAGTGAAATGGAAAACGGCGCGGATATGGAAACTGTCCTCGCGCGCTTCCCCAATCTGGCAGGTGAACTACGCCCGATACTCGAAACATCCATGAAGGCCAGAGATATGTCTGCTGACCAGCCTTCACCAGAAGCCATTCGCCGCGGACGCGCTCGTTTAATGCAGCGCGCCGCGGAAATGCGCGAGTCTAAGGCTGCTCCCCGTAAACGTGTTATCCCTGCCTTTCAAAGGCTGGCTCTATCGTTTTCATTGGCAGCGGTGCTCCTGCTTAGCGGAACGGGGCTGCTCAATGCGTCTGCCTCTGCATTGCCGGGTGAGAACCTGTACCCTGTGAAACGCACGTGGGAAGGTCTGCGCCTGCTCTTGATCTTTGATAAGGAAGCGCGTACCTTGCTTGAAGATCAATTTGAATATGAACGTTTGCATGAAGTGAATAAACTACTCACCGAAGGCCGTCATACGACCATTCAATTTGCAGGCGTTTTCATGCAGGTAAATGGCAAAACTTACGTTTCAGGTGTTCCGGTCATGGTTCCTGCCAATCTGGCGTTGCCCGCGAATGGTGCGGCGGTTATCCTTAAAGGACAAACCAATCCGCAAGGAGTGGTGGAAGTTGAGTCTCTGGATTTGCTCCCGGATGGTTCCGTTGTGCCGGTAGGCAACCCAATCGAGATGGAAGTGGAATCTGAATCGGATTCAAATAATACGGTCAAACCTGCTGCAACTCCCCAGTATTATGCAATGGAAGGGACACTTCAAGCCCTTTCGTCCACGACAATGGTTGTGAACGGTCTCACCGTGTACCCGGATAATGCAAAGATCGAGGGTGAATTGTGTATCGGTATCCGTGTGGAAGTGGAAGGATATTTCGTTTCAAGCGGCAGGTTTATGGTTGTAAAAGTGGAGGCGAAAGGCTCCTGTTCCACGGGCGGTGGGGATAATAACTCCAGCGGCAGTTCGGGTTCAAACAGCAATTCTGACGGCGGCAACGATGACAACCATGGCGGCGATGATCATGGCGGTAACGACAATGGCGGTGATGATAGCAACGACGATCACGGCGGTGGTAAAGACAGTAATGATAATAACGATGACTAATGACAAAAACTGCGAGGAACTACCTCGCAGTTTTTATTTCCCTCTGATTTAATTTGCCTTTTGGCATAAAATCGATTAAATTAATAGCCTAGCACAGCCGTTCTATTCCATTGTGATCCTAAAGTTTTAATAAACTGTTTGGGTCTGTATCAGGAAATTTCAGGAGAGAGAAACATCATGTCCGAATCAAATTTCTATCTTGGCCGCCTGTTCGATTCGAAAACAGCAAAAGCTACCTCAACCCCCATTGAATATGACCCTGCCGACCTGACCACTCACGCCGTAGTCACAGGCATGACAGGCTCTGGGAAAACAGGCTTGTGCATTTCCTTGCTGGAAGAAGCTGCTTTGCAAGGCGTGCCTGCCATTATCATCGACCCCAAAGGGGATCTTACCAACTTGGTACTGCATTTTCCAGACCTTGCCCCGCAGGATTTTCAACCGTGGATCGACCCTGAAATGGCGCGTCGTGCAAGCAAAACTTTGGAGCAGGCTGCCAACGAAGCTTCCTCTTCCTGGCGAATCGGACTTAAAGAGTGGGGCATTGGTCCAGACCGATTGCTGGCTCTGAAAAATGCCGCACAATTCGCCATTTTCACACCAGGTTCGGATGCAGGTATTCCCGTCAGTGTGCTTTCTTCACTCGCCGCACCAGATTTGGATTGGGAAACCAACCGTGAGGTCCTGCGTGAGCGAATTTCCAGCACCGTCACAGCTTTGCTTGGCTTGGTCGGCCTCACCGATCTTGACCCGATCCGTTCCCGCGAACATATCCTGCTTTCCAATATTTTTGAGACACATTGGAGTGAAGGCAGGGACATTGACCTCACCGAATTGATCCTGCAAACACAAACACCGCCATTCGATAAACTTGGCGCTTTCCCTGTGGATACCTTCTTCCCACAAAAAGACCGCATGGAGTTGGCGATGATTCTCAACAACATCCTCGCCGCGCCTGCTTTTGAAACATGGCGTGAAGGCCAATCGCTTGATGTACAGTCTCTGCTTTACACAGCAGATGGTCGTCCGCGCCACAGCATTTTCTATCTTGCACATCTTTCAGATGGCGAGCGAATGTTCTTCGTCACCTTGCTCCTCTCTGCCGTCGAAACATGGATGCGCACCCAAAGTGGTTCCACATCTTTGCGTGCTCTTTTATACATGGACGAAATCTACGGCTATCTTCCCCCCACTGCCGTCCCGCCTTCAAAAGGTCCGCTATTGCGCATGTTGAAGCAAGCCCGTGCCTTTGGCCTCGGTCTTTTGCTCGCCACTCAAAACCCAGTCGACATTGATTACAAAGCTCTCTCCAACACGGGCACATGGTTTATCGGCAAACTGCAAACCGAACGCGATAAGAACCGCCTGCTCGATGGACTCGAAAGCGCCGCAGGCGCCGGCCTCCCTCGCGCTGCAATGGACAAACTCATTTCCTCGTTAGGCAAACGTGTGTTCGTCATGCACAATGTCCATGAAAAAGCGCCAGTCTTGATGCAAACCCGTTGGGTGATGAACTTCCTTGCAGGGCCGCTCACGCGCAATCAGATTCCTGCTCTTAACCAACTCGCCAATGTTGATATTGCGCCTCAAACTCCGCCCATGCCTGCTTCTGTTTCCAGGACAGTGTCCAAGCCTCAGCCCTCCGTCGAAAGTTTGCAGCCTGTTTCTGTGCCATCGTCAGTAATCAGCCAACCATCAGCATATACGCCTCCGCCTGCCGCAGAAACCAATCGTCAAGCAAAAGCCGCAAATCAAAAATCAGACGGCAGTCTTACCAGGCCTCCTCTCCCCGCAGGTGTTCGAGAATATTATCTTCCGCAAAACTTCAGCCTGCCCGAAGCCTTCCAATCCGCGGGACGTCCCATGCCTGCACAGGCAATGATTCAGGGAGTCTTGTATCGTCCGTCACTGCTGGCTGCTGCTCAGGTCCGCATCCTTGACCGCAAATATGGCGTGGACACAGAAACCACCCGCGCCGCTCTCGTGGACTCGTTGGATCGTCGCGGCATCGTTCGTTGGGATGAATTCGCTTATGCAGGTCCATCGCTCGATAAAGTGGAGACCATGCCTGTCCCTGCGGCGCGCTACAGCGGCATTGACTCGCCGCTTAACGACTCGAAATTGATGACCGCCTTGCAGAAAGATTTCACCGATTGGGTTTTCCGTAATTCGTCGGTGACGGCACGCGCGAATACCGCTCTCAAAGTTTATGGCGGGCCAGATGTCAGCCAGGCTGAGTTCATGAAAGCTTGCGCCGATACCGCTCGCGATGCCTGTGACGCAGAGATCGCCAAGAAGACTGCAGCCATTGAGAAGAAGATCAAGTCTCTTGAAGATAAACTTTTCCGCGAGGAACGCGAACTGCAACAAGATCAGGCAGATCTGCAAAACCGTAATATTGAGACAGGCCTTAGCGGTGCGGAAGCTGTTGCCGGCTTATTGGGTTTCGGCCGCAAGAAGAGCCTTTCTACTTCTGTCTCAAAATTCCGCATGGCACAAAACGCTAAAGAAGACGTACGAGAATCGGAAGAAACCATTACACAATTAAAAAAAGATATTGCCATGCTTGAGCGTCAACGTGAAGAGGTTACCGCCGAGGTCAAAGACCGTTGGGGTCGCGTAGTCAACGAATCCACCGAAGTGACCATCAATCCGAAGAAGACGGATGTCTATGTCAACATTTTCGGCGTCGCGTGGAAGCCTCACTATGTTGTTCAAGCTGGTGACGAGGTGTTGGAACTGCCCGCTTTTGGCGCAGAATAGTATGTCCTTGCGAGCAAGACATTTGCTCTTCCCGACGACACTTGCGCCGTGCGCCAGTGCGGCGAGCAATCTCATGCACGCTTTAGGGGATTGCTTCCGTAGACTGTACACTGTCTCGCAATGACATGCCTTAGTAATATAGTGACGACCTCAGGTCGTCACTATGCTTTACAGGACAAGATTCATTATGAGCGTTTTTATTCTTCTTCTCGCATTGGCTATTTGGGGTGTAGTACATTCGTTCCTCGCCTCGCATATGGCGAAAGACCTGTTCCGCTTG
Source organism: Anaerolineales bacterium (assembly GCA_016789485.1). Lineage (GTDB taxonomy): Bacteria > Chloroflexota > Anaerolineae > Anaerolineales > Villigracilaceae > Villigracilis. The sequence continues at coordinate 7,356 of JAEURE010000099.1, forward strand.
CGAGCAGGCGGCATGGACATTTATCGTCTCGCGTACAACCTCTTTGCTGGCATCAGCTTTCTTCCCGTTCTGTATCTGATGTCAACCTTGCCAGATCAGCCTGTTTATCAAATCCCTGTGCCGTGGAGCTATTTTATGCTGGGCGGGCAGGTGTTTGCAGGGTTGATGCTCTTGGCTGCCTTCCTGCAAACGGATTCTTTGTCATTCGTAGGCTTGCGTCAATTGTTTGAAAAAGAGAAGACAGGCACACTCGTCACACGCGGGTTGTATCGAGTTGTCAGGCATCCTTTGTATACGTTTGGTTTGCTTTTCATTTGGCTCTCTTCAAGCGTTTCTCAAAACTCGTTGACGGTTTACATCGGCGCGACGCTTTATACATTGATCGGTGCGTATTTCGAAGAGCAGAAACTTCTGCGTGACTTTGGCGAAGCCTATGCAGAATATAAACGTAAAACGCCAATGCTAATTCCAGTGCTGATATTCGGGAAGAAATAAAAACGAGACGGGATACTATCCCGTCTCGTTTTTATCAGCGCGAAAAATTTATGGGGACGGTGTGGCAAGTGTCGGCGTGGAGAGAGGCGTGGACGTCGCTTGCGGGGTGAGGGTCATGAATCCATGTTGATAGTTCAGTTGGTTGATGTCCCATTTGCTTTGCATGTAAGTAACAATGAAATTGATCTCCCAGTTTGCAAGCGCGGGACTGAAAGCAGGCATGTGAATCGGCTTATCGAGGTTGCGCCCGTTCTTGATGATGTTGACGAGGTCTTGTTGGGAATATTGCCATGCGCCACCCGTTTGATCGAGCGGGGGAGGGAGGTGCGAGCCGTCTTGTAATTCGGTTTGCCAGGCCGGGTTGCCAGCCATATCTGCGCCGTGGCATTGGGCGCAGTGATGTTGATAAAGCCATTCGCCGCCCTGTACATGTGCGGGCGCGAGAGTGACGGCGCATACCACGGGCGTATAGGTTGGTCCAGCCAGAATTTGCGCGCTGATCGGCATATCGTTTTGAATCAGATAACGAAGATCTTTGCTCATTTCAGTGGATGGGGTTCCATGCGGAAAGTTGAAGATGTAATAACCATTGCG
>JAEURE010000009.1:0-8983 GCA_016789485.1 Anaerolineales bacterium
CTTTTCAATTAACAGCACCAGCACGCGGAGTTCTCAACTTATTCAGAATCTTTGTCACCAACATTCCGCCAGGTACTGCGAACACAAACGTCAACACTCCTGAAAGTATCAAACCAACCGCAGCCCAAATCCCGATCCAAATAAATGCATACGCAATTGGATCTTCTTTGACCACAGTCCCGCTGGCATCCACACAATGCAATTCATATGCAGTGGACGGCTGTTGATTCCCAAATTCATCCGTCGTGGTTGTGGCGTAGGAATAACTTTCAGGTGTTGTTCCCTCGGGACAAAGCCACCCACCCGTAGTTTGAATCGCAAAATCACTAAATGAACTGATACTCCCCACAATAAAAAACACGGGCATCACACAACTGCTGATCGTACAGATCAAAAGGAACCAGATCACGCACCCCGAAACAGCCGTTGTTTTGGTATTGTTCATTTTCTCTCCTTTGCGTCTTATTTGGACAACTATAGTAGTATTCGGAGCGAAAAGATATGACCAGTTTGTACCAATTTGCGCTATAATCAAAGTTGTCTGACAACTACAATCAGGAGTATAAAATGACAACCATTGACCTGACTCTGCACAAAGATCGCCGCGCCCGCGCCATCCAACGCGCAAAAGAGCGCAACATCATCATCCCCACCTATGCCCAAATGAAAGACCCTTCCAAAATTCCTGCGAAAGTTAAGGAAGAATTGACGAAGATCGGACTTTGGGACATTCATCCCCGCAACCTTTTCCGCATCAATTGGCACAACCAACCCACCGCTTCAGGCGGGACCTTTGGCGGAGTCAATTTCATTGAACTTCCCTCTTCGCTGACGGGAGTCAAAGCCCGCATCATTGCTGTCGTCGGCAAGTGGTTCCCCACTGGTGCACACAAAGTCGGCGCGGCTTTTTCCTGCCTTGTGCCGAGACTGGTCACAGGTCAGTTTGACCCGACCACTCAAAAGGCAGTCTGGCCCTCCACAGGAAATTATTGCCGCGGCGGCGCGTATGACTCCGCTTTGCTCGGCTGTGAATCAATCGCCATCTTGCCCGAAGGCATGTCGAAGGAAAGATTTGAATGGCTTGCCAAAGTTGCTGGCGAAACCATCAAAACCCCTGGCTCCGAATCCAACGTAAAAGAAATTTTCGACAAGTGCAAAGAACTCGCCAATTCAGGCCAGGACTTGATGATCTTCAATCAGTTTGAAGAATTTGGCAATTATCTCTGGCACTATGAAGTAACAGGCCACGCCATGGAAGAAGTCTTCAAAGCGGTTGCTGGCAAGAACGGACGTTTCCGCGGCATCGCTTCCGCCACGGGTTCAGCTGGAACCATTGCAAGCGGCGATTACATGAAGCAGCTCTTCCCCGACAGCAAGATCGTGGCAAGCGAAGCCTTGCAATGCCCCACACTTCTTGAAAACGGCTTCGGCGCACACCGCATCGAAGGCATCGGCGACAAGCACGTACCCTGGGTTCACAACACCAAGAACACTGACCTCGTCACCGCCATTGATGACAATGCCGTAGTCAATATCTCGCGTCTCTTCAACGAAGAAAACGGACGCGCTTATCTTGCTGAAAAGGGCGTACCCGAATCCGTCATCGCCAACCTCGACCTGCTTGGCTTCTCTGGCATTTCCAATGTTCTTTCCTGCATCAAGACCGCCAAGTATTACGAGATGGATGAGAACGACATCATGATCACTATGCTGACCGACTCAATGGAACTATATCGCTCGCGCCTGCATGAAATGCATCAGGAATTCGGCGAATACAGCGAGAAGGACGCCGCCGCAGATTTCGCCCGCTATCTCCACGGCGAATCCACTGACAACATGATCGAGCTCACCTACCCCGAACGCCGCAGGGTCCACAACCTGAAATACTACACATGGGTCGAACAGCAAGGCAAGACCTATGAAGAAATTCAAAATCAATGGTATCAACCTGACTACTGGACCAGCGTCCAAAAGCAGGCTGACCAAATTGATGAACTAATCGTTGAATTCAACAAAGAAGTTGGGTTGATGTAAATTGCAAGGGCGGATGTGATCCGCCCTTGTTTTATAATAGCGGCATGCTCAAACCTACGGATTTGATACTCGTCTGTCTGTTGCCGACCCCAAGAGATTTGGAAATTGCGCGGCTTCTAGGATGGTATCGCATCCCGCTTCGAACCGCGCCGAAAGTTGTTGCCGTGGACTATCTGGCTTTTTACCAGCCCTCGACATTTGGCGGGCATGGCGGACAGATCGAATTCATCGCTCAGGTTAAAGGGCACGAACTCACCACCCGCGCTGAATTGCTCAAAGATGAAGTGGATCATCCGCGAGCAAACGAGGAGTATTACAAGATACAGCTTGGCGCACTCGAAAGGTTGAAAGACCCGATCCGGGCGGAGAAATGGAAGCGTCTCACCTTCCTGTATTCCACTGGCGAGTATCTGGTCAACGCAAAATTATTGAACGACCTGGTAGTTCAAAATCAGGAACGCGAGATTCTCTGGAAAAACCTGCGCGAACGAGCCGAAAACGAGCAGCTTTACAAAACAGAACTGCCCGAAACAGATATTTCACCTGAACTATTGATGGCTCTGCTGGGAATCAAAGACTTACAGGTAGATTACGACGTCCCCCAATAGTCCTCACGCCTCCTTGATTCCACCTCTACTAAGTGATAAACTTCTTACAAATGCCAGCCGACCTACTTATTGTCACTCCTTCAGCCAGCCTTGGCGAATCAATCCGTCGCACACTGGATGAGACCAAGTTATATCGATGCCATGTCGTCAACAACAAAGCTTCTGCAATAGTACGCGCAGACGAAATTGGCGTACCTCTCGCCATGTTGGACGCGGCTCTGGGTGAAGATTGGGTCCTTGAGATCGGCAATGCATTACGAACCGTTCGTCCGGGCCTCAATCTCATCATTCTTTGCGATGAGAATGGTACTCCGCCCGCTTTTGATGACTTGCGCCCTTGGATACTCATCCGCAAGCCATTTAAGATGTCAGGATTTATGACCGCAATTAGTCAACCACAACAACCCGCCGCACCTGCCCCGCAACCGAGCGTAACTGCTCCCTTGCCGTGGCTTAGTGATCAAACAAAAGCGGCGCAGCACCTCACCCGCCTCACTTTGGAATCATCCGCCCAGGCTGCATTAATTACCCTGAAGAATGATTTGTGGGCATATGCAGGCGGACTTTCACAAAATGCAGCCAAGGAAGTAGCCCAGACCGTCACCCGCAATTGGGATGGGCAAAAAGGTTCCGACCTTCTTCGCTTCATCCGACTCGAAAGCACCAAAGCCGAACATATGCTGTACGCCACGCGCCTCACGTCCGAGACCGTGCTTGCATTTGTGTTCGATGCAGAAACTCCCTTCAGCACCATTCGCGCGCAGGCAAGCCAACTCGTCAATGACTTTGGCAGCGACAGACCTGAGCCGCAAAAACCTGTCAAGTCTGCGCCTAAACAGATCAACGATTTTCCCGATGATCTGGAAGAAAGTGACGCTCTGGATATCGCCCCGATTTCAAACATCCTCACCGATATTCCTACGCCAAATCCCGAACCCGCCTCTGCACGGGACCTTGGCATGCCGCGTCAAAAAGAAAAATTCGACCCCAACCAAACACGCGTTTCCGAGCCACTCTCGAATGCATCGGTTTTCAACCGTGAGCCTTCTCCTTCCATCCAAATGGGCCATCGGATGATGGATCAGACTCAGGCTTCAAAAATGAGCGCCGAGACTCAAACCGCGTTTGATGATGTGGAAGTCACAGCGCCGTCACGATCACAGCCAAGACCTGAAACGCCTGTTGCCAAACCCGCCAGTGAAACAGACACGACTCGCGAAAGTCCATCCACTGAAGCGGCACGGAAATTGGTTGTAGAACCCACCACTGCCGGTTTATATCACCTGACATATGCCTGTTTGCTCGTACCAAGATTTTCCTCTCATTACATCACGGGCGATCTGGCTGATCATCTTGGTGAATGGCTTCCAAATATCTGCATTGCCTTTGGCTGGCGCTTGGAATATCTAGCGGTAAGACCTGAATATTTGCAGTGGGTTGTAAATGTACAGCCAAACACATCCCCTGGTTATCTCATGCGCATCATGCGCCAGCAAACTTCAGAAAAGATATTTAGCGAATTCAACCGCTTCAAGAAAGAAAATCCATCCGGTGATTTCTGGGCGCCGGGGTATCTCATCATGGGCGGCACGCAGCCTCATCCGCCGCAACTGGTCCGTGATTATATCCGTCAGACTCGCCAGCGCCAGGGACAGGAATCCACTCCGCCCCCACCGCGCGGACGCCAATAAAAAATTAAGCGCAGAGTATAATCAACTCTGCGCTTCTTGCTTTAAAATTCCAATTACCTACCAAAGAAGAAACCATGCCCCCTACCCTTTATCTAATTGATGGACACGCACTCGCTTACCGCATGTATTTTGCCCTGACCGCAGGCGGAGGAAACAATTCCCGCTGGCAAACGTCAAAAGGTGAACCCACTGCAGGCGTGTATGGATTTGCACGCGAACTCGTCCGCGTATTGGAACAGGAAAAGCCCGAATATCTCGCAGTTGCATTTGACGTGGGAAAAACCTTCCGCGATGATATCTTCCCCGATTACAAAGGAACTCGCGAAAAAATGCCCGATGACCTGCGCCCGCAGTTGGACCGCATCCGCGAGATGGTGGATGCTTTCAACATTCCGCGCCTTGAAATGGAAGGCTACGAAGCGGACGATGTCCTTGGGAGCGTTGCCAAAATAGCGGCAGAGCAAGGTTTGGGCGTAAAAATAATCACAGGCGACAGAGACCTGCTTCAGCTGGTCAATGAGCGAACGGCAGTTTATCTCGCAGGGGATGACCAGACTTACATCTCCGATGCGGATGTCATCAAAAAATTGGGAGTGCGCGCGAATCAAGTGGTGGATTACAAAGCCATCGTCGGCGACACATCGGATAACATTCCCGGCGTGAAAGGCGTTGGAGAAAAAACAGCAATCGCATTGCTCGAAAAATTTCAAACACTGGATGCGATCTATGCAAATTTAGAACAGGTGGAAAATCGCTGGAAGGGAAAATTTGAGGCGAGCAAAGAAACGGCCTACATGAGTTACGATCTGGCAAAAATCAAAGTAGACCTCAAAATCAATTTTGATTTCGAACACGCTGCTGTTAAACCATTTGACCCGACCAAACTCGAAGCCTTCTTCAAGGAAATGGAATTCAAAACCCTGCTCGCAAAAGTCCCTGTCATCAGCGGTGGAACTGCGGCAGTAACAGAAGTTCTTGCAAAACCCAAAAAGGGAAAAGCTGGCGAACAGATTTCCATGTTCCAAAACCAGCCGCAAGTCGTGACGTTTTCCCAGCCTTCGAACATTGAAGTTGTGCTCGTGGATACAGATGAAAAACTCAATGCGCTGGCAAAAGAACTTGCGAAGGCAAAGGTTATTTCGTTTGACACGGAAACCACATCCACCGAAGAAATGAAAGCGGAGATCGTCGGCATATCCCTGGCGATCAAGGACGGTCAGGGATATTACATCCCCGTTGGCCATTCAATTGGCAATAACCTGCCCATTGAAAAAGTCATCGAAGCGCTGACGCCTTCCATGACAAATGCGAAAATCGGCAAGGTGGCGCACAATGCCAAATATGATTACATCGTTCTCGCAAAGTATGGATTAATCGTTTCGCCGCTCACCTTCGACACAATGCTGGCTGAATTTATTGTTGATCCATCTTCGCGAAACCTTGGTTTGAAAAACCTCGCATCTTTCCGTCTCGGGGAAGAGATGACTCACATCGAAGAACTGATCGGGAAAGGCAAAAAACAAATCAGCATGGCTGATGTTGCTGTTGAGTCCGCAGCCCCGTATGCCGCCGCTGATGCGGAAAATACTCTGCGTCTTATGCCGATCATGCAAAAAGAACTAGACCGCGTAAACGGCACAAAACTTCTCGATGAAATCGACATGCCGCTGACCGCTGTTCTCGCAGATATGGAAATGACTGGCGCGCTGATCGATGTTAAATTCTTCGCTGAAATGTCGAAGGAATTGGAAAAACGGCTGGCCGAAATCGAAAAGGAAATCTACGGGCACGCAGGCAAGACATTCAACATCAACTCGCCGCAGCAGCTTTCGGATGTGCTTTTCAATCACCTGCGCCTCGAACCACCCGACAAAGGACGCAAAACAGCGACGGGCTTTTACTCCACCTCAGCAGACGTACTGGATGCTTTGCGCGATAAACATCCCATCCTCGAATGGATCCTTGAACAGCGCGAATTATCCAAACTCAAATCCACCTATGTGGACGCCCTGCCCGCCCAAGTGGATGAGAACACAGGCCGCGTACACACCTCCTACAGCCAGATCGGCGCAGTGACGGGGCGTCTTTCCTCGAACAATCCAAACTTGCAAAATATTCCCATCCGCACTGAGACGGGGCGTCGCGTGCGCAACGGCTTCATTGCCGATAAAGGCAATGTATTGCTTTCCGTGGATTACTCGCAAATCGAATTACGCATCGTCGCACACATGGCACAGGATGAAGCCATGATCGCAGCCTTCCGCGCGGGAGAAGATATTCACGCCACGACCGCCGCCGCCATATACGACCTTGAATTGGATAAAGTAACCAAAGATATGCGCCGCCACGCGAAAGCCATCAACTTTGGGTTGATCTACGGCATGTCGGCATTCGGGCTCACCCGCTCCACCGAATTGACCCTGGCTGAAGCTGAAGATTTTGTCAAAGCCTATTTCAGAAAATTCCCCGGCGTAAAAAAATATCTCGATGGAATGCGCAGACAAGCCGCCGAGATTGGCTATGTGGAAACATTGCTTGGACGCAAACGCTACTTCCCTGCCCTGCAGGGCAAGGTCAATGTACAAATGAAGAACCGCGAAGAACGCGAAGCCATCAACGCGCCCATTCAAGGTACGGCCGCGGACATTATGAAAATCGCCATGCTGAAGATTCCATCCGCCCTGAAGAAACGCTGGATTAAAAGGCAAAATGCTTTTACAAGTGCATGATGAACTTGTGCTCGAATGTCCAAAAAATGAAGTGCAAAAGACGGCACAAGTCGTTCAGGAGACAATGGCAAATGCCTACCCGATAAGCGTCCCTCTCGAAACAGAAGCAAGAGCAGGCGCAAATTGGGGCGAGATGTCCGTATTAAAATAATCGTGGAATTTAACGCGGTCAATATTACAAAATTGTCATGAAAAATCTACAGGCACTTTTCAAGACAAGGTTATAATTCCTTATCCAATTAAGAATCCTCGCAACCGCGAAAGTAGAAAATCAACTATGCCCGGAAGAGACGACATTTTCCAAAAAGCAATGAATGAAGGCCACTCCGCCGCCTGGGACCAGGAATGGGCAAAGGCAGTGAGTGCGTATCGCCGCGCCTTGCAGGAAATGCCCGATAACCCAAAAGCACTCAGCAGTTTGGGGCTTGCCTTATATCAGTCGGGCAACATCGAAGAAGCCCTGCAGATTTACATGAATGTGGCAAAACTCTCCCCGGATGACCCCGTGCCAATGGAAAAAGTGGCACAGCTTTCCGAAAGACTTGGAAATTTAAAAAACGCAATGGATGCAGCCATCCGCGCTGGTGATCTTTTTCTTCAACAGCGCGATGCAGACAAGGCGCTCGAGAACTGGGTGCGGGTCACAAACTTAAATCCCGAACATGCGATTGCCCGTTCGCGCCTCGCACAGGTACATGAAAAACTTGGACATGCGCAGCAGGCTGTCACAGAATATCTTGCGCTGGCAAGTATTATTCAACGTGCGGGCAATGCTGAAAAATCAAAAGAAATGGTGGATAAAGCCCAATCCATTTCACCGAACAGCCAGGAAGTAAAACAAGCGCAGACCTTACTTAAAACGGGACAACTTCTTCCCAAACCAATTCGCGGCAAAGGCGGAACGGGGCCAATTCGCATGTCGCAAGTGAAGCAATTGCAGGAACCGCAAAAGACCGCCTCTGGCCTGGACCCGATTGCGGAAGCGCGCCAAAAGGCATTAACTCAACTGGCTGAATTGCTCTTCGAATTCTCCGATGAAAGCCCAGCCGCACAGGAACGGCGCGGTCTATCCGCCATCATGAAAGGCACAGGCGGAATTTCCCTGCAGCAAGCGGAACAAACCAAAGTTGTGCTTCATCTCGGTCAGGCCATTGATTCGCAAAGCAAAGGCAAGGAAGCCCAAGCCGCTGAGGAAATGGAAGCCGCACTGGAGGCAAATTTCAAGCATCCCGCCTTATATTTCAACCTGGGATTATTGCGTTTCAAGGGCGACCGTTATGAAAGCGCGCAACGCTTTTTACAAAATGCTGTCAAGCATCACGATTACGCGCTTGGAACCCGTCTGCTGCTGGGACAAATGCTCGTCAGGAAATCGGATTTTCATAACGCCTCGTTGGAATATCTTGAGGCATTAAAACTCGCCGACTCGATGACTGTCCCTGCCAACAAAATGGATGATATCCGCCAGCAATACGAGCCGATCATCGAAGCGCAAAAAAATCAAAAGGATGAAAATATCCTGCGAAAAGTCTGCGAGAATATCAACAGCCTGCTCACCCGTCCCGACTGGCGGGAACAACTACACAAAACCCGCGACCAAATGCCGAAGCAGGATGGCGAAATGCTTGCTCCGCTTGCAGATGTGATCCTTCAGGCTCAATCCAGTTCCGTGCTTGAGTCGATGAATCGCATCAATCAACTGGCGCGCATGGGAACGCTGCGGTCTGCCATGGATGAAGCCTATGATGCCGTCATGCATGCCCCCACGTATTTGCCTCTCCACACGCTCATGGGTGATCTTCTTGTACAAGAAGGCCGCCCTGCAGATGCCATTGCAAAATATACTGTAGTTGCCCAATCCTACAGCTCGCGTGGAGAGGTCTTACAAGCTACAAAATTATTGCGGCGTATCATCCAACTC
>JAEURE010000009.1:9081-22408 GCA_016789485.1 Anaerolineales bacterium
CTCGCCCATGGACCTTGGCGCGCGGAACCGTTTGATCGAACAACTCACTGCGCGCGGACAGGTCGATGATGCGATCCAGGAATACCTTGAACTGGCAGCCATTCATTATCGTCTTGCTGAACTCGATATGGCGCGTAAAACATATACAATTGCCCTGCGACTCGTCCAGCAAGGCAACGCCAGCCGCGATTGGAACACACACATTCTTCAGCGCATGGCCGACATTGACTTGCAGCGATTGGACTGGAAACAAGCCCTGCGTGTGTACGAACAGATCCGCACGCTTGCCCCCGATGACGATTCAGCTCGCAAACAGATCATCGAACTTAACCTGCGCATGGCACAGCCCGATAAGGCTCTGAGCGAACTTGAGAATTACATCAATCATCTTGAAAACCAAAATAAAAATGACCTGGCCGTCACCTTCCTAGAAGAACTTGTCAAGGAACATGAAGATCAGCCTCTGCTCAAACGCACACTCGCAGCCCAACTCCATCAAATGGGGCGCACCCCTGAAGCTGTCACCCTGCTCGATGTCCTTGGCGAAATACTTGTAGAAAAGGGAGACAGAGAAGGTGCAATCGATGTCATCAACCAGATCGTGTTAATGAATCCACAAAACGTGGAAGACTACCGCCAGCTTCTGAAGCAATTAAGAGGCGGATAGGTTAATTCTGCGAAGGAAACCAAATGTCCATCGATGTATCGATGGACATTTTTTATTTCCCGCATCTTCCTTAATCCGATACTTGTCAGCGTTCCATATAAATTTTCGCCGTGCACATATTCCCGCAGGGACAAATCACCCGCGTGCTATAATCCGTGCGATATCAATACTGGAGAAACTCAATGCCAAAAACCCAAAACAGCGCCGTAATGAAATGGCTTTTCATATTTACCTTCATTGTGGCTTTTCTAGTCGTCTTCGGGGGATTTGTCCGCCTCACCCGCTCCGGGCTTTCCATCGTCGAGTGGAATCCCATCAGCGGGGCCATGCCTCCCATTGGTCAGCAGGCGTGGGAGGAGGAATTTGCAAAATATCAGCAGACCCCTGAATATCAACTGATCAACACTGGCATGACACTGAGCGAATATGAATTCATTTTCTACATGGAATGGTTCCACCGCAATATTGCCCGCCTCGCAGGCCTGTTCTATGCGATTCCCGTGTTCTATTTCCTCTTCAAAAAGAGCATTCCATTCAAGGAATTCAGCATCTACTTTGTGATGGGCATCCTGTTCATCTCGCAGGCTGTTGCAGGCTGGATCATGGTCGCCAGTGGACTCGTAGACCGTCCCGCTGTCAGCCATTTTAATTTAACCATTCATTTACTTCTGGCACTCACGCTATTCAGCCTTGCTCTGTGGACTGCCCTTGGGCATAAATATGGCTTTCCCGATTCTAGTAAAAAAACAGTGTGGTCACTGCCTTCCAAGCTTTCAGTAGTATCGCTTATTGTTCTCTTCATCCAGATCACCTACGGCGGTTTCACCGCTGGGCTGAAAGCAGGTCACGTTTCGGATACATGGCCGTTAATGCTGGGAAGGCTCATCCCGCCCAACCTCTTCGCGTCGTGGATCAATATTTTCGAATCCCCGCAGACAATTGTCTTCATCCACCGCTGGTTTGGCTGGCTGGGGATCATCATCGTGCCTGTGGCGTTTTACATTGTCAAAAAGCAAAATTACCCAGCCGATATTCAAAATGGAATGAAGTGGCTGATCGGAGTGGTAGCCTTGCAAATCACACTAGGTATTCTCACCATTCTCTCCTATGTGAACATTGTCATTGCGCTCATCCACCAAGCCAACGCCATCCTGTTACTCGGACTGGCTTTATATTTCATTCACCGCTTCCGCGCGTTGGACGCAAAATAGAAAGGTCATTCAAACAATAAAAAGCCTCAAGAGAGGCTTTTTATTTATTCATCCATCGTGTGAGCGCAAAACCCACCATACCAATTGCCAGCCCCGACGAGGAAAGCCCCCAGGAAAAAAAATTCATGAAAAACGTGGATTCAACAACCTTGATGACCATCAAGAAGGGCAGGATAATGCCTGCAAACATCATGAGCAGGCCAAGGGTGAGAAGGAGGCGCGGATTCTTCATTTTGGTTGATACAGCCAGCAGGCGACAAAATGTTCGGGGATAGGTTCAAACTCCACGGGTTCTTTTTCATCGCACAAACCATTAATGATCTTTGAACAACGCGGATGAAAACGACATCCCTTGGGTGGATTTGCCAAACTCGGTGGCTCGCCCGGAGGCACCTCTTTATAAGAATCTGCATTGTGCGCGTCAGGATCGGATGTTGCAGCGAGCAATGCCTTTGTGTACGGATGCAGCGGATTTTCAAGCAATTGCCGCGTATCCGCTTTTTCAATGAGATTACCGGCATACATTACAAAAATACGCGCGGAAAAATATTTTACAGTTGAAAGATCATGTGTGATGTAAATAACCGAAAGATGATATTTCTCCTGCAGTGCGCGCATGAGTTTTAGAATCTCAACACGTACGGAAGCGTCGAGCATTGAGACAGGCTCATCTGCCACGATCAACCTTGGCTGAAGGATCATCGCGCGCGCAATTACAACGCGCTGCTGTTGACCGCCGCTTAACATATGCGGGAACTTTGGCAGGAAATCATCGGATGGGTGAAGTTTTACCTCGTCCATCGCCTTGCGGATTCTCTGCAGCCGCTCTTCCTTATCTTTGACGCCGCTGATAATGAGCGGCTCCTCCAGAATTTGCTGCACGGTCATGAACGGGGGCAGCGCACCATAGGGATCCTGTTGAACATAACCAATCTCAAAACGATAATCTCGCAATTCACTGGCTTTTAATTGGGCGAGATTCTTCCCATCAAAAATAACTTCGCCGCTGGTGGGGATATTAAGCCCGAGGATGGTTTTCATCAGGCTGGATTTTCCGCATCCGCTCTCGCCGACAACTGCCACTGTCTCCCCTTCCACCAGTTCAAAGCTGACATTATCCACAGCTTTGACATAACCCGCGCGCCCAAAGCCAAATCGGCGCAATTCATACCAGACATGCAGATCACGAATGGATAGCAAGGTTTCCCTGGATTCGTTGATTTCAACCGTCATGTTGTTACCCTTTCTTAATTCAGTGATCATATCGGCGTTCATGGTTTTCCATCACTTTCTTTGCTCGGTAGCCGAGCCAAAACCTGTCTGCAAGCCTTTCAGGCATTCCATCATGCCAAGGTGGCGGCAATCATGGGACAGGAACACGAGTAAATTCAAACGTATATTTTCCAATTTCTTTTTTAACTCATCATCGATATTTTCAAAGTCCGGATAATGCTCATCCAATCGTTCGACGAATTGCTCCACCGCGGCATAGGAGCGGCGTAAATAATCAATCAACTCCTCTTTTTGAGGGATGGGCAGGGTTTGGGCCAATTCGTCACTCAAACCCGTTCCAACGGTGGCGTTTAATTCTGTGGGGAAGCCCCACTTTTGAGCAAGATTTTCCTTCGCCCAAATCTCGTGCGGTTCACCAAATTCAGCACCCAACTGCGGAGTGCGCTCCAAAATAATCGCTTTAAGAAAATCAGATTCACGCGCCAAATGCCATAAGTGAAATCCAATCGAAGTGCTGTATCCACGAGGGCGCCAGCGAAGCTGGTCTTCGTCTATCTCTGCTGCAAAATCCAAAACTACCTTATGAATATCCTTGAACATGGTTAGAACATCGTAAAGAGCATGGGTCGGCATAATAATTCCTCAACCTGTACAAAATCTGATTTATTGATAAAGCCAGCATTTAACCTTGCGATTTCCTTTTTGGAACACAGGCGGTTCCTGGGAGCATTTCTCAAATCGGAAAGGGCAGCGCGCCGCAAAACGGCAACCCGCAGGCGGGTTCATCAAACTGGGCGGTTGCCCCGTGATAAACATGGGATCTGAATCACTGCGCAGGCGCGGGACACTTGCCATAAGCATTTGCGAATAGGGATGCAAAGGTGCAGGGAAGAAATCCTTTGCATCTCCATTTTCCACGATCTGGCCAGCATACATGATTGCCACTTCATCTGCCAGTTCACTGGAGGTTGCAATATCATGCGTAATGAGAATGAACGATGTGCCAAGTTCATGTTTGATGCGCTTCAAGACATTCATGATGTTGGCTTGTGTAAGCAGATCCAGCGCAGAAGTGGGTTCATCCAGGACAATGAGGCTGGGCGAAGTGACCAATGCCATTGCCAAAGCCACGCGCTGGCGCATCCCGCCGCTCAATTCAAAAGGATAGCGGGCCACAAAATCTGCCGGGACGCCGACATGCTGGAACATCTTGTAAACCAATCCATAGGCTTCAGCCTTGCTCAATCCCAAATGGATCATGGCAGGTTCCGCCACCTGGTCCCCCACCTTCAGGACAGGGTTCAATGCATTCATGGCAGCTTGCGGCACAAGAGAAATTCCCACCCACCGTACATTTTGGCGGTATTCCTCATCGTTCAACAGCATGACATCTTGATTCTGCAGGAACACCTTGCCCGAGTATTTATCCACATTGCGCGGAAGCAGGCGCAGCAGCGCTTTTGAAAGAGATGTTTTTCCACAGCCCGATTCGCCAAGGATCACCACAGCGCGGTTTGTGCCCAATTCAAAATCCACACCATCCACTGCCTGAACGGAGCCGCCGGATGTCTTGAAATGCAAAACAAGATTCTCGATATTAAGAAGTTTCTCTGATGTTGTCGTCATACATCCCTCAATCTAGGATTAAAAATACGGTCCAATGCAAAGCCGAGGACTGCAAAACCAAGCCCCGTGATCATCAACAAAATAGCAGGCTCCAGGACCCAGTAATAAAGTCCTTTGTAGAGCGCCCCATTGGAATTGGCATCCTGAATGATCTTTCCCCACGTGGGAAGAACGGGATCGCCCAAGCCGATAACTGCCAGCGACGCTTCCAGGAAAACAAACGCTGGAATAGCCTGAACCAGGCTTGGTATCAACAAGGGAATCATGCGCGGGATAAGATACAGGAAAATAATGCGTGAACTGCTTGCTCCATAGGCTTTCGCCGCCTCGATGTACATTGATTCTTTTACCTGGATGAAAACAGCCCGATAGCCTTTGATGGCTCCTGTAAAAATGCTCAACAGGATCGTTGCGCCTAAAATGACCCAGATACTGCGGGAATAAAATGTACCAATCATGATCAGAATCGCAAGGAAAGGTAATACAAGATTGATCTCGGTAATACGCTGGATCAGTTCATCCACCCAGCCTGCATACCATGCGCCAATCGCCGCAATGATCATGGTAAGGACGGATGCGCCAATGGAAGCCATCAGCCCAAACGCCAGAGCCACGGGCACACCCCACAACAGGGGTAAAGTCAAATCACGGCGGGCGTGGTCTGTCCCAGCCAACCCGTAGACCTGTCCATGGAATACAAATTCGACATCCATATTTGAATCAGGTTCGAAAGTGGTGCCTGTCAAAATGAGTCTATAAGTCCCTTTCAAAGGCACTTCGCTATCCGGCAGCGAGAACAAGGCCGGGATGGCTTCTTCTGCCCGTAGTTTGGTGCGCAGTTTCTGGTCTTGAGAGAAGCGGTATGTAAATTTATTCCCGATGGCATAGTTTGCGATCCGGATCGTCCTGTTATCCGGGGTCAGCAATTCAATCGAAACAAAGGGCTGTTTTTCCCTGAAGTTGGATGTGAAATAGAAAAGCATTTCCTGTGGATAGTAGTCATAGTTGAAATCAAATTCATAGGTCATTTCAACTGTGGAAATGCCGTCCTTTCCGGGGATAACCTGTTTGGTAATTCCACCATCCTTTGTGTTGACCGCAAACGACTCGGAATATTTTTTGCTTGAGAAAAGGTTGATCCAGGCCGGCGGCGCGAACCGTGGATTCTGATACCAGACCTCCTCTCCGCCGCGCCACAATGTGATCGCTTTGGAATAAGGGATGGTGATCATGGTGTAGATGGCAACAACAACCAGCGCAATAATCACGAGCACGCCAACCATTGCAGACGGATATAGCATTAACTTGCGGAATGTAGTCCGTAAATTGTTCATTGCATTATTCGCCTATCTTAACGCGGGGATCAACCAGCGCGTACACAAAATCGAGTATGAAGACGGTCAATGCCAGCATATAGGCATAGATAATCGTTGACCCGACAATGATCGGAACGTCATACAAGCCGATTGCCTGGAAAAGTGTTCTACCCAAACCAGGCCAGAGAAAAACGGTTTCTGTGAATAAAGCACCTGTCCACAAGCCGATAATGAGCAGGGAAAAATTTGTGATGATATTGGGTAATGTGGGACGTAAAATATAGGTGCGTTCAATATCGCGGGTGGGCAGTCCTTTCGCTTTGGCCATCTCCACGTAATCCTCGCTGGAATAAATGAGGAAGAAAGTCCGATAGTTGTACACACTCAAGAAGAAGGAACTTAGCACAAGGGAAAGTCCTGGCAACATAAGATGCTTCAAAACGCTGACAGCGTAATCAAAGGTATTTGACGGCGGCGGAGAATCCACCATACCGCCGAAGGGAAGCACGCGCAGCCCGGCAGCAAAGATGAGAATTAAGAAGATGCCATAGAACCAGGGCGGCACAGCGGAAGTTGGGGAAAGCGCAATCACCAGCTTGTCCCAAAAACTTCCATAGGAACGTGAAAGGGTAAGCGCAATAAACACGCTTGAAAAAAACAGGAACAACTGTGAAGTCCCCATTAACAGAAGAGTGGCAGGAAGTCTTTCAAGAATGATCAAGCGGACTTGTTTTGAGCCCGCATCGCTTGTCAGGTTAATGGCGCGGCCAAGGTCCAGTTGAAGGGCATTGACCAGATATCGGGCATTACGCACGGCAATCGGCGTATCCAATCCGCGGCGTTTTTCCTCTAGAGCGATTCGATCCGCGATCAATTTTTTTCGGACTTCAGGATCCATTTGCTGGGCAGTCGGGCTCGCCGCAACAGATTGTGTGACACTGTCTCGAATCTGATTCTTGATGATCTCATCCACGTAGCCGCCCATATTGGCGATCATAATGGTCAGATAAATGCCAATGACCACTGTGATAAACAAAGTCAGCAGGCGTACCCCCACATAGCGGGCGACTCGAAAAAATGTGTTGTTGGCGCTTATTCTTCTAATTGCCAGTTTTTCAGAAGGGGTATGCGTGGTTACAGACATGGGATGACCTCACAAACAATCTGTCTCAGGGCGGGGCACTTTATGCCCCGCCCTGATTTCTAATCTTGCTTTACTTTACAACAACGAAATCGATGGAAGTGAAAGCTGGGATGGCAACCGGGATCGGGACAATAGCCACTTCCAGTTTGGCAGAACCAGTTTCCAGTTTGGATGTGGAAGCCGCATCCAACGTCACTGTGTACTGCCCCTCGCCAACAGCAACTCCTTCACCGACAGCGACTGTAGCTCCGCTGGTATCGTAGAGGATGTATTTCACCTGCTTGATATCTTCGTTCAGGTACGCTTCATCCTTGAAGTTGACGATGACATCGAAAACCGCTTCCTGTCCAGCCGTTACCTGGCCGGGACCATCAAGGGCAACGGTGGCGCGTTTCGGGTCGCTGAACTCAGACCAGCGGTCGGCAAAGTCCACGAACTCTGTATTGTTCTTGAGAACAAGCGACTTCTCGGTGGTGAAAACCTGATCCAGATAGTACGGACCAGTTCCGAGCCAGAAATGACCGTGATCCGCATACCACTTGGAGAGATTTTCATAGCGCTCTGCTACTTCACCCTCTGCAAGGAACTGACTCATGGTGGCTTCATAAGGCACAAAGCTTTCCGCTTGAGCCTGATCGAGGTACTTCTTCAGGATCTCAAGGCTTGGGCCGCCGACCCAGCTCATCTGCTCAATCTGTTCGACATCAGCTTTATCAGATGAGTAGGCAAGCTCGCCCGCAGCTTCGGCAAGGTTGGAAACAGCCAGAATATCCCAACTATTTTCACCAGAAAGACCGGTGGGAGAACCAGGCCAGAGCGGAAGGATGTTCAATTCAGCATCCGCATTGTAAGAATCTGAGTAGTATTCAATGGTCAGCGGGTTTGTGGAGGTAATGCGCCAACCCTTGAAGGATGGGAGAAACGCATCCACTGCGGGGACGGCAGCTTCATCGTAGACCGGGCTCGCTTCTTTTGCCCGGTCAAGGAAAACGATGAACGACATCACAAAATCCGCTGCGGAGATCGCGCTGCCATCATGCCATTTCACCGTATCGTACAAGTCTGAAGGGAAGATGACCGTGCTCTTTGTTTTGGCAGTGGTCCCTTCAGGGAATTTGTCGCCGGCGGTAATGAAGGTTTGAGTGGCAGCATCCCAATCCACCCAGGCGTCAGCGGGAACGTCAATCTGATCCACTGCTTCTACATCCAGCCAATCCAGGTTGTGAACAATTGGCAAGCCGTCCTGGTATTGCAACGAAGCACTTTCAATGCGCTGGGGCCAGGCTAAACCAGTGTATGGATCACCCATCAAGCCTTGACTGCCACTTACACCTGCAGCACCCATGCTGGTGGCGCGCATAATATTTGAATCCCAAACCCAGTTGCTGCCTGCAATGGTGTTCCACGGCTGGGTGAAGAGATCATTTGTACCGACGCGCATGGTACCGCCCTCTTCCCCAACAAAGCGGAGGTTGTAATTGCCCATGAAAGCTGCTTCATATCCAGCCGCAAGATCATATGTGACTGAAACATTGGAGTTATAGGGCGCATAGACCAGTTGGTCAACAACCCACACAAAGAGGGAATCTTCCAGAGATAATTCAAGCGCTCTGGCCATCATGGCATCACGCTCTTCCTTGGTAGCGAAGTTCCCCTGAGCAAGGTCATCACCAAGTTTCTGGAGTTCAGGATCCGCCACGTTGGAAAGGAAGGGCTGGGAGGCCTGAACGCTCGTCGGCAAATAATATTGCTGAATCTGGCCGCGCTCATCGCGTGTGAGGCCGGAAGGCAGATACCCGGCAGTGTATAAGTTCCACTGACCGTCCACAGGATCGGAACCAATCCAGATCGGGAAGGCTTCGGAAGAAGTCTTATATTGGCGGTCAACAGTAAAACCAACCGCCTCCAATTGATTGGAAACATAATCGCCCATTGGCTGGCGCGTACCATCGCCATCAGAGCGGATCAGGAAAATCAGGGTGATGGGAGCGCCGTTGTATTGCCACTTGCCATCGCTGCCCATTGTGGCCCCCATGGCTTCCATCTCAGCCGTAACCACTTCCTTCGCCTTTTCAAGGTTGTAGGCGTACTTGGTTTCAAGCGCGCGCGCAGTTTCGATCAGGTTGGTATACTCCACCAATTGGGTGGTGATCGGCAAAAGTTTCGGCAGAGAGCCGCCGCCATAGATTTCCTGGTTGATGTAGTTGCGGTCGATCATCCAGTTCACCGCCTCGCGGATCTTGCGATTCGAGAAGGGATTGAGGACATTCGTATCGGTCAATGTGGCAGGGTTCAAACTGATGCCATAATTTCCGCCAAAAGACTGGGTATAGTTCAAGCCCGCAGCCTTGATATCAGGCAGAGTGTTGGAAGACAGGTTAAAGGAATAAAAATCGATTGCTCCAGCCTGTAATTGAGAAACAGCTGAGTCAGATGAAATCACCGAGAATACGATTTCATCCAGCCAGCCACCTTTCCGCTCAGTGGAAGCCACGGGCTCTTCCGTCATGGCGGGTTCTTCAGTCATGACAGGGGCTTCTTCCGTCATGGCGGGTGCTTCCGTCGCTGCCGGAGCAGCAGGCGCACATGCCGCCAAAATCATCCCAAGCGCAACAAACAGGCTGAAGGCTACATAAATCTTGTTTTGTTTCATTCTCTATATCTCCTTTTTAGATTTGAGCAATAAAATCAAGGCGCGTGTCTTAAATCTGCTAACCAATCACCTCCTTGTCATTCATCTCATAAGAAACAGCAGGCGGAAAGCCAGTTCATCAGTCTGGCATTCCGCCTCGCCAACCAAACGCGGCCTGTCTTCTTTGGAGGAGAAAATACATTCCATTCGTTTGTGCCCTCATCATATAGACCTTAAGGGAATTCGTCATGCGCCTGCTTGCGTGTTTTTCACACGGTCCCTGAATGGTTTATTCCAACCCTTTAATCATGGGCGTTATAATTCCATTCACACAAAAAAACCCCTCTACAGGAGGGGGTAAAAATGAGTGTATAGTATGTAAACCTCGCTAAAAGTGCACTATACTAACCGTCCATGAAATACAGTTCTGGAAAATTCTTTTTCCTTCTCTTTACTTTAGTCTTGTCCGCCTGCGTTTCCAGCACGCCTGGTGTCGCGCCGGAAACTCAAAACTCTCCAGCCTTCACACAGGCCCCCCAACCCGGTTCCACCAACTTCAATCGCTCCATTCGCTTTGAACACATCAGCCTTGAACAAGGCTTGTCACAAAGTGTAATCAACGTGATCTTTCAGGACAGCACAGGGTTTCTTTGGGTCGGCACGGAAGATGGATTGAACCGCTATGACGGCTACAGCTTCAAAGTCTACGAGCCGGAAGATGAAAATGAAAACAGCCTCAGCAACCGCTGGATCACATCCATTGTGGAAGACAAAGATGGATTTATTTGGATCGGCACTCGTCAAGGCGGATTGAACCGCTTCGATCCCCGCTCGGGCCTGTTCACTGTATTCAAGCATGATCCAACCAACAAAAATTCAATCAGCAACAACCGAATCAATGCACTTTATGTCAGCGACAACAACACCCTCTGGGTCGGCACAGATTCGGACCTCGACCGATTCGACCGGGTTAGTCAAAACTTTGTTCACTACCTTGGTGATGAAGATGGTCTAAAAAACCCCATCACCACCCTCTTTCAGGACTCAAACAAGTTCCTGTGGATCGGCATCCGTGACAATGGTTTGTATCAACTTAACGAAAAAACAAATTCCATTAAGGCTTTTACAACAGGCGATAACGTCAATACCATAAGCGACAACAACATTACCTCGATCACCGAGGATGCGGAAAATAATTTATGGGTTGCAACTGAAAACGGCCTGAACCGTTTCAAGTCGAACACCCAAACATTCGCACGGTACAAGCACCGTCCGGACAACCCGGAAAGCATTTCCAGCAACGCGGTGAATCAGTTATATGTGGATCATAACAACGTCCTTTGGGTGGCAACCAACGAGGGTCTTGACATATATAACTCACAACTCAACCAATTCATCCATTACCGCCACGAGCCGGAAAACCCCGGCAGTGTCAGCAACAACCTCATCTTATCCATCTTTGAAGACCGCGGCAACGTAATGTGGATCGGCACGAACGGTGGCGGCTTGAACAAGTACAACCGCAAACAGGATGAGTTCGCCTATTACCGCGGAGATATCTCCAACCCAAAAAGTTTAAGTGGAAATTTGATCTCTGCTGTTTTTGTCGCGCCCAACAGCACAGTGTGGATCGGCACGCTGGACAGCGGACTCAACCGCTTCAGCCCGGCTACGGGGAATTTCGATCAATATCATCATGACCCATTAATCCCAAACAGCCTGAGCAGTGACCAAATCTACTCCATCCTGGTCGATCGGCATGGCTCCTTATGGGTAGGGACGGCAAAAGGGCTTGATCTTTTCGATCCCAATACAGGCACATCGCGCCGCTTCGAGCCGCGGGAAGACGGCAACAGCCTTTCAGGACTGCCCGTTTATACAATTTATGAAGACCGCAAGGGAAACCTCTGGCTTGGCACCAGCGAAGGACTTGATCAATTTAACCCTGCCACTGAAACTTTTACCAACTTCCACCATGATCCTTACGATCCAAACAGCCTGAGTGACTCTCAAGTGGTGGCGATAAAAGAAGATTTACAAGGCGATCTTTGGGTCGGCACAATGGATGGAGGGTTGAACCGCCTTGAATATAGTACAGGCAACTTTATTCACTATCAAAACCGCCGTGGCGACCCCAAAAGCCTTGGCAACGACTCCATTCTTTCACTTTATGAAAGCAAAAACGGCACCTTGTGGGTTGGCACCGCAGGCGGGGGGTTAAATCGCTATGATGTAAAAACCGATTCATTTACCTCTTTCACTGAAAAAGACGGCCTCCCCAATAACGTAATCAACGGGATCCTTGAAGACAAGGAAAATAACTTATGGATCAGCACCAACTACGGGTTATCCCGTTTCAACCCCTTTACCAACGAATTTCGCAATTACACCGTAAGTGACGGTTTACAAAGCAATGAATTCAACTCCAACGCGTACGCCATCACCACTCGCGGCGAGATGTATTTCGGCGGTATCAATGGCATAAACTTTTTTGACCCGCTCACCATCTCAACAGATACATACGTACCGCCCATAGTGCTAACCTCCCTCACCCAAAACGGCGAACCATTGGCCGCTGATACTCAGGTGGAAGCTCTGGAAGAATTTACCCTGCAATGGCCTAATAACTCATTCGAATTTGAGTTTGCAGCTCTTTCATACAGCCAGCCGAACAAAAATCAATATGCGTATAAATTGGAAAATTTTGACAACAGCTGGAACAATCTCGGTTCAAAACACAACAGCCTTTACACCAACCTGCCCGGCGGAACCTACACCCTAAAACTCCGTGGCTCCAATAGTGACGGCATTTGGAATGAAGTTGGGCGTTCGATTAAGATTACCGTAATCCCGCCGCTATGGGAAACCTGGTGGTTCCGCAGCCTGTCCGTACTAATTCTTGGCACAGCGGTTGCAGCCGGGTATCGCTGGCGAATCACATCCATTGAAAGCCGCAACCGCCAATTGGAAAACCTTGTTCAACGGCGAACATCTGACCTCGAAAAACGCACCCGCGATATCGAAGCCTTATACGAAGCTGATGAACGGATCATCCGAAATGTTACGTTAAATCAAGTCTTCCAAACACTCGTGGATGTATCTGTATCTGTGTTGAAAGCAGATCGAAGCGTGGTCTTTGTATGGAACGAAGAAAAGAAAAAGATACTGCCGCGCGTTAGCCAGGGATTTCAATCCGAAACCTTGTACGCACTCAATTTCGAAGACGGGGAAGGTATGATTGGTCATGCAATGTCCAGCGGCGAGCCTGTTATTATTTCAGACTTGAAAATCAGCAAACTGCGCGGTGACCTTCAAACGGTTATCCGCAACGAAGGCATCCAATCTTATGCTCATTTCCCCATTGTTGTAGATGGCAGGGTGGTCGCCATCTTCAACGTGGCGTATACACGGCCCAACGCGCTCCACGAAGACTCCATCCGCCTTTTCACTGCGCTGGCAAACCGTGCATCCCTCGCCATTGCCAATATGGAATTATTT